>QHYF01000199.1 GCA_003224075.1 Acidobacteriota bacterium | reverse complement strand
GCTGCGCCGTGGTCGACCCCACAAACCCGCCTCCCACAACAGTCACTTTCTTCCGCATTCGGTCTTCTCCTCTGTCCTGATTCTACGTGCGGCCTTAAACAAAGCGCCGCCACAAGCGGGAATTGCTACCAAGGTCGGTGATTTATTACTGAAACGTGAAAATTAGCGGGCCGCCGCCACACCCCTCATGTTTTCGATAATCGCTGTGGCAAACGCCGAGGTCCCGACCTTCGTTGCTCCCGGCATTAGCCGCTCCAGATCGTAAGTCACGCGTTTCTGCTGAATGGTACGGGCAATGCCGTCTTCGATGAGCTTGGCGGCTTCCTTCCATCCGAGGAACTCAAACATCATGGCGCCTGACAGCATCACGGAACTCGGATTGATGACATCCTTGTCCGCATATTTTGGCGCGGTGCCATGTGTCGCTTCAAATACTCCGTAACCGTCTCCGATATTCGATCCTGGCGCCATCCCCAGACCGCCGACCTGCGCAGCGCACGCATCCGAAAGGTAGTCGCCGTTCAAGTTAGAAGTAGCCAGCACGCTGTACTCATCCGCGCGCATCAGCACCTGCTGGAACACCGAGTCGGCGATGCGGTCGTTGATCATCAGCTTCTTCTTCCATTGCCCCTTGCCGTGCGTCGCGTAAATCGCGTCGAGCGTCCGCTTCACTTCGTCATACACCGTTTTCTTGAACGCGGCCGTGGCTTGCTCGAGCCCCGGCTCGATCATCGCCGCGTTTTCTTCCACGGTGAGTGCGGGGTTCTTGTCGAGATTGTCGACGATCCAGCTCTCGCGTTCGGTAATCGTCTGCGCGCGGAACTCTTCGCGCGCCAATTCGTAACCCCAGTCGCGAAACGCGCCTTCCGTAAACTTCTGAATATTCCCCTTGTGCACGAGCGTCACGCTCTTGCGCTTGTTGGTCAGCGCGTACCTGATTGCGCGCCGTACAAGCCGCTTCGTGCCCGTCGGCGAAATCGGCTTGATCCCCACGCCGGAATCCCAACGGATCTGTTTTTTCCCGTCTTTCAGCATCTCGTTGTTCAGAAATTCCAAGAGCTTCTTCGCTTCCGGCGTCCCGGACTTCCACTCAATCCCGATGTAAACGTCCTCGGTATTCTCCCGGAAGATGAACACATCCATTTTTTCCGGAGAGCGCACGGGGGAGGGAACCCCCGGAAAGTACCGCACCGGCCGCTCGCAGGAATAAAGGTCCAGAATTTGCCGCAGCGCCACGTTTAGTGAACGAATCCCGCCGCCCACCGGCGTCGTCAACGGCCCTTTGATCGCCACGCGAAAATCGCGAATCGCTTCGACAGTGTCGTTTGGCAGCCACTCCTTAAACGAATTGAACGCCTTCTCACCGGCGAACACTTCGAACCACGCCACGCGTCTCTTGCCGCCATACGCCTGTTCTACGGCCGCATCAAACACTCTCCGGGACGCCTTCCAAATATCACGGCCGGTTCCGTCTCCTTCGATAAACGGAATAATCGGCGTGTCTGGCACCTGCAGTTCGCCGCCGCTGTAACCGATCGCTTTGCCCTCCCTTGGGATGGCGTTGCCGTTATACGAACTCTTCATGGAAACGACTCCTTGGACGTTCGACTATTCTGCGGGCATGAAAGGAAAGGGCTGCGCCGCTCCGTAACAACTGCCCTGATTCTCGGCAGGCTCGGGTGAACCCGACAAGATATCACATCCGCAGAGGCAGAGAGTATAATCGCGCCCGATTCCAGCTTCACGCGATAGGGGAGAAAACCATGATGATGGATTGGAACCAATACCATAAGGAAATCGGCGGCAGGCTTGGCGACCTAATGAAGCTGTCCCCGGATACGGTCCGTGGTTACCAGATGCTGTCTGCCGCAGGTTCAAAAACGAATCATCTCAACGAAAAGACCCGGCAGCTCATTTCGCTCGCTGTGGCCGTTACAACTCGCTGCGACGGCTGCATCGTCGTGCATACGGACGCCGCTCTCAAGGCTGGGGCGACCAAGGAAGAAATCGCGGAAGCCCTCGGCGTCGCCGTGAGCATGAACGCAGGGGCGGCGCTGATCTACTCGACCCGTGTGCTTGACGCCGTCGAAGCAAAATCCGCCGCCGCGCACGGCGCTTAGTCCACGCGATAGTTGGGCGATCAGCTGAAGACTGATTCCTGATCGCCGAATCACTGGTCACCCTTCAGTCGTAATACTCCTGTCCCAGGTGTGTGATCAGCTCCTCACCCATCATCCAGCGCAGCGTGTTCTTCAGCTTCATCGACTGGATGAAAAGATCATGCTCGGGGTACAGGTCCGGAGCGGTCATCGGCGACTTGAAGTAAAAACTGAGCCACTCTTGAATTCCGCGCATGCCCGCGCGTTGCGCCAGGTCGAGGAACAATACTAGATCGAGCACGATCGGCGCTGCGAGGATGGAATCGCGGCAAAGAAAGTCCACTTTGATCTGCATCGGATAGGCAAGCCACCCGAAGATGTCGATGTTATCCCATCCTTCTTTGTTGTCGCCGCGCGGCGGGTAGTAGTTGATGCGCACCTTGTGATGGATTTTCCCGTACAGTGTCGGGTAGAGCTGCGGCTGCAAGATGTATTCCAGCGCCCCGAGCTTCGATTCTTCCTTCGTCTTGAACGAGCCGGGATCGTCCAGCACTTCGCCGTCGCGATTTCCCAGAATATTCGTCGAATACCATCCTTCGAGCCCCAGCATCCGCGCCTTGAATCCGGGCGCCAGAATCGTCTTCATGAGCGTCTGCCCGGTCTTGAAATCCTTCCCGCAGATCGCCACATTGTTGTCATGCGCCAGTTGCTGAATCGCCGGAATGTCCACGGTCAGGTTCGGCGCGCCATTCGCAAACGGCACGCCGCTCGTCACCGAGGCCCACGCGTACAGCATGGAGGGCGCAATCGCCGGATGATTGTTCTTCATCCCCTCCACAAATTTCTCCGGCGTCGAGTGCACCTCCTCTGGCCTGATGAACACTTCCGTCGACCCGCACCAGCAGGTCACCAGCCGCGAAACTCTCCTGTTCTTCTTGAAATTGGCAATGTCTTCCTTGATCTGCAGCGCCAGCTCGTACTTGTTCTTTGCTTTCTTGACGTGCGTTCCCTCCAGCCTCTTCACGTACTCATGATCGAACGCGGCCTTCATCGGCTGGATGCCGGAAAGAAACGTCTTCACTTGTCCAAGATGTTCGGGATTCAGCACTCCGGCTTTCGCCGCCGCCTGGTAGGCGTTGTCCTTAAAAATATCCCAGCCACCGAAAGACAGGTCCTTCAAATCGGCCAGCGGCACCAACTTCTTGATCAACGGAGAGCGGCCCTCCGTGCGCTTGCCCAGGCGGACCGTGCCCATCTGCGTGAGCGAACCAATCGGTTGAGCCTTGCCCCTTCGAACGAGCTCCACTCCTGCCATGAAGGTCGTGCTGACCGCGCCCATGCCCGGAAGTAGAACGCCCAGTTTTCCCTTGGCGGGCGCGATTTTCGATGGCTTTTCCATGCAGCTCCTTTTGTTGCGCGATCGCGGAAAAAATCGATTGATGAAGATGAAATTAAAACTAGAATTGTCGCGACGGAAGCGCGCTGCGCCCCCGAACAAACGAATAATGATGAAGGAAGAGCGCAGGATTTGCAAATTGCTCGAATAAACACTCGAATTTCTCCCGTGAAGAGATGCCGCGCCCCGCAAAATAGGCTTCCTGGCTCTGTAGACCTTCAGGACTACTATGCCTTGATTCCGCGTTACCAGGGGGCAATTGACGGGTTAAAGTGGGACAAATGACGAGGCGGTCCTCCGCCGTGAAGGAGTCTCGAATGAAGTTCGCATACCGTTATGGAATGTTTCTGATCGCGATGGTCATTTTCGCCATTGCCGTCACAGTTTTCAGCACAGGAGTGGGTGCCCAGGATGAGGGCTGGCAAATCGTGCGCGCTGATTATGGTTTCCGGAGCCAGCGCAACGATGTCACCGACATTCTCAAAGATCTGATCGGACGGGGCGGGGTGAACGGCCGAGTCGCGGTCAACAACCAGACCATGGGCGGCGATCCCGCCGTTGGAAAAGACAAGACCCTGCGCATCTTCGCAAGAAACAAGAGAGGCGAAGAGCGCGAATTCAACTTTAACGAAGGCGGCTTCGTCGAAGTGCGCCTGTTTAATATTCGCCGCGACGACTGGGATGACCGTCCCGCAAACTACGGCGGCCGGGACCAGGAGGACTGGAACGGTCTCCGTATCATTCGCGCTTACTACGGTTGAACGCCGGCTCAGCCTGGTCGTGACCAACAGCGCCATGGGCGGAGATCCGGCCATCGGCGCAGATAAAATCCTGATCGTCATCTACCGGTTTCAGGGTAAAGAAACAGCCACGATCGTGCGCGAAGGAAATACGCTCGCGATTCCGTAGCGTTTTTGCCGTCCGCCACGTTCTTCTAACTCCGCAATATTCAACGATTTTTCCAAAGGCATCGTGTCCACCGGGCGCGATGCCTTTTTCCATCCACAACCGGCTTGTCTTAATTCTTGCTATTCGACGTGATCCTCTCTGTGCCGAACCCGAAATGTCTTGACTCGCAAGGAACCGATCGATGCGGGGTGACCCGTCGTGCCTGTTCTCAAGGTATTAGGTTCACCAGGAAGACCCACTGCAGTAGAATCTTCCCTAGGTTGCAGCGAGGAGGTGCCTATGCGTGCCGATCGCGTGGAAATATCATGGGATGCCGGCAAATCGAATTGGCTGTTGCGGATTGAAAGTGGCGAAGAGGTGATTCGACGTCACTGCAAGATACCGAAGGATGCCGACGAGCAGACCCTCCGCTCGGCGGCCCAAAAAACGATTCAGGATGAAGGCTACGAGCCGGATGTCCCAGAACTGAGCATTCGCCGATAGCCCTTTCGCGTCAGTGGTCCTTTGGATGACGGCGGAGCACGAAGATCAGATAAACGACCACGGCGAGGTTGACCAGTAGCGCGATCCCTCTGCCCACACTCGTGCGCTTGGCAAGTTCGTAGACCTCTAGCGGCAACAGGGAAGAAGTTGTGATGATCGTGAAACACTCGGCCCAGCGCTTCTCCAGCGCCAGGCCGATGCCTTCCGTGAAAAAAATAGCTGAATAGACAAAAGTGCCGACGCTGAATTCTTTCAAGCGGCGGTCGTCGAGAATAGACAATTTTGCGAATAGAAGATCGATGAAGTGATTGTGCGGGTCCACGCGAAAAACGCTGATCCAATGCTCGATTACCGCAGCGACGTCTTTGTGGAGAAGTTTCAGCGCTCCGATGCCGAGGACAACCAGAGCAAGTCCTTTCAACAGTTTGAAGGCAGCGAATGAGCCGCAGGCCGCGGCCGTCGAATCCTTTTCCGGACATTTTCGCACGGACTTGAGATTTTACCTCAGGAACAACGCGCCCTTCCGCCAATTTGTCCTTGGGCGAAGGCAGCTATTTTTCGGGCTGTGTGAGCGGTTCCCCTTTGTGGCTGAGATGGTAGGCAAGAATGCGCGCGGGCTCCGCCGCGCTGACGTTTTTTGTGCTGATGTGAAGCTGATGGGCATCTTCATAAAAGCTTTCGCCAGCGCGCCATTCTTACGGCAGGGTGAACGCGATGACGTAGTCGCCTTGCTTGGAGCCGAGCTTGCCGTGGCCCCCCGCCGCGATGACGAGGTATTGCTTGCCGTTGAAAGTGTAGGTCATCGGAGTGGCCTGGCCGCCTGCGGGAAGCTCATAGCTCCAGAGTTCCTTGCCAGTTTCAGAGTCGAAGGCCCGCAGGACGGGCGCGATTGTGGCTGAAGTGAAAACCAGCCCACCCCCGGTGGCCATCGGACCGCCGAGATTGACCGAACCTGTTTGCTGCCCTGGGATCAGCGTCCCGAGTGGAACATCCCAGACTTTCTTTCCCGTGAAGAGATCCACGGCCTCCGTCGTGCCCCAGGGCGGAGCATTGCAAGGCAGCCCGCTCGGCGAAAAGATAAACGTGCGATACAGACCGTAAGCCGAAGGCTCCTGCCCCGCGAACTCACCGTAGATGCGATTGTCCTGCTGCTTGTTGGTTTCCGCGTCAAATTTATCGCGCGGGATCAGCTTGACCCACGCCACCAGGCGATTCGTGTTCACGATCATCAAGTGGCGCTGCGGGTCGTAAGCGGCGCTGCCCCAGTTCACCCCTCCCACGTTACCGGGAACCACCGCGGTCCCTTGAAGACTTGGCGGAGTGAAAATTCCTTCCGAGCGTGACGACTTAATCTTCTCCTGGCACCACTTCACGTCCTCGGGAGTGGGGCCCCAGGCATCGCTCGCTTCAAATTTTTCCGGCACAAGCGAAATGGTTGAGAAGGGCTGCGTGGGCCAGCTTTGCTCCCCGGCGATGTCGGATTGCGGCACGGGGCGTTCTTCGACGGGCAGCAGCGGCGCGCCGGTAAGACGATTGAGCACGAAGACATGCCCCATCTTGGTGTTGATCGCCACGGCAGGCGTGCCGTCTTTCCAGGCAAACAGCGTGGGTTGAGATGCCACGTCGTAATCCCACAGATCGTGGTGCACCACCTGGAAGCCCCAAACAAATTCGCCCGTGGAAGCACGCAGGGCCACGACGGAATTCGCCCACTTGTTGTCCCCCTTTCGAATCCCGCCGAAGTAGTCCGGCGCAGCGCTGCCTGTGGGAATGAAAACGAGATCATGTTCGGAATCGACCGAAAGCGTGGACCAGGCGTTGCCCGCGCCGGTGCGCGGCTTCGTCTCCTTGGCCCACGGAATGGGATCCCAAGTCCACCGGAGCTTGCCCGTTCGAACGTCAAAGGCCCGCACAATGCCGCTCCCCGTGTCGACCTTCCAATTGTCCGCGATCGAAGAGCCCGTAATCACCAGGTCGCCATCATTCCATCTGCGTCGCGGCGTCGCGGCTCAGGTCGATTTCTCCGTTCGAGCCGAAGTCCGCGCAATGTTTTCCGGTTTCGCCGTCGAGGGCGATGAGCCGCGCGTCCAGCGTACCCAAGAATATCCGCAGGCGGCACGGCTGCCCGATCTTCGCTTTCGAATCGCGCCAGGCAGACACCCCGCGTGACGCAACTTCGGAGTAATTGTGCTGCAGATCGACGCCCGGATCGAATTCCCATATCTTCGCTCCGGATTGCGGGTCAAGAGCAATGACATGGTCGTAGGGCGTACTCAGGAAGAGCTTCCCGTCGGCCAGGATGGGCGTGGCCTCGAAAGCCGCCTTGCGAATCATGCGCGTCGGCTGATCCAGCGCGCCCGTCCGGAACGTCCAGGCGACTTTAAGCTGCGCCACGTTCGCGCGATTGATCTGCGACGCAGGCGAGTAGCGAGTGCCGCCGGGATCGTTCCCGTACGTGGGCCATCCGGAATCCGGCTTGGACTGAGCGCGTGCCTCAAAGATGAGTCCCGCGAAAAGGAATCCAAGAACGAGAATGCGAATACTGCGGCACGGTTTTGTGTTTTTCATGGGAAGAAGAAGTACCTCGGACACGCTGCATCGCGATTATGCCCCAACTCCGGCAGCGGCGGGAAGGGTCGTTCAAGGAGAAAGTCTAAGGGATATGATTCTTCGTGGCGAGAATAGATTAGTGGCGCCGCGTCTTGGAGAAGTCGATGGAGCTTGCGAAGGTAACGCCGACAAGAATGAGAAGTGCTGCAAGCAGCGCGTAGACAATCACCCGAGGCTCCCGGAAATTCCATGAGCGATAGTGCAACTCGGACTCCAAACGGATGCCGCCTGTTTTCAGCAACATGCCTAATTCTGGATGGGCAACAGACTCGCCAAATGTGCACACAAGTAGCCGGAAAGTCGCAGAACGAAAGGAGTTATAGAACTTTCGGTTGGTACCCGCCCCAAAGTCTCTTGTTTCGCTATTTCCGCGGAAATGCCTAGCTCTTGCTCAGCCGGATGGAGCCGTCACCGGTATGAATGGTGAGCGCCTGGCCCCCGCCGTTCATCCGGCCGCGAATCTGTGACCTGCTGAACGTCCCCTCCACGGTCACGGGGATGCCCAAGCTGATGTGCCCGTCTCCTGTCGTGGCGTCGATGTTGGCTTGGAAATCCGCTGGCAGCACCATGTCCACGCTTCCGTCGCCCGTGCGAATCGTCCAACTGGAAGCCATTTTGGAACCCGGCAGGACACGCGTATCCACGCTGCCGTCCCCGGTCTTGACGTTCAGCGCGTCGAAGCGCCCCGCGATTCGGATACGGCCGTCGCCCGAATCCGCCTCGACCTTTCCGTCGATATCACGCGCTTCGATGGACCCATCTCCCGTGCGCAGCCGGATGTCTCCCTTCAGGCTGTCCACTGCAATGCCGCCGTCATTCGTGTGCAGATCAATCGTGCCGCTGACGGAATTGGCCTTCACCGACCCGTCTCCGGTATGCACGTTCACATTGCCGTTGAGAGAGGAAACTTCCACCGCGCCATCGCCTGTTTCCACCTGCAGGTCGCCTTCACGAGGCATGCGGACCTCAATGTGCAAATTCCTGGAATTATGGCCCCAGCCGAAGCTCCAACGGCTGGTGACACGTGCAACAAGCTCAACCTTGTCGCCCTCCTGCCGGGAGTCAACCCTCAGATTCTTGCCCAACTCGTACGGAATTCCACCTGTTTCCCGTCGCTTGGGCTTACGCGGACGCTCCCGTCGTTGGTTTCGACCCGGACGTTGGCGCGCCCGGACACGGCAAAAGACTTCACGACCTCTTCGGCCCCGGCACGGGGCGCGACCGCGGCGACGGCCAAAAGGGCCGCGCTGGCCATTCCGAGCCGGATGGCGACCGTGGGGTGGGTAAGCAGTTTCATGGGCAAATCGCCTCCGCAATTCAGCGTTCTACCCTCAGATACGACAGCCAGGGACAAAAGGTTCCGTTCCCGGGGTCTGCCAGGCCGTGGCCTTGACTCAATTCCCCTTCGCCGCGCGCTTCTTTTGGCCCCCCGGACGGGCCGCCCCAGGCTTGTGCCGGAGGGCAGCCAGGAATTCCGCGGCGGGCAGCGTATTGATGACATCCTTCTTCTCGAGCCAGCCGCGCCGCGCCATGGTAACGCCATAGCAGATGAAGGAGAGGTTGCCGGTGCTGTGCGAATCGGTCGAGATGACCACCTTCACGCCACGGTCCTTGCACATGCGGAGATACACGTCCTTCAAGTCGAGACGGTCGGGATAGGAGTTGCACTCCATCGCCACGCCGTGTTTCGCGCAAGCCGCCAATATTTTTTCCATGTCGTAGTCGAAGGCATCCCGGCGCAGAAGGAGCCGTCCGGTGGGATGCGCGATGATTTGTGCGTAGGGGTTTTCGATGGCGGCCAGCATGCGCTCGGTCATGGCGGCGCGGTCGAGATTGAAGTACGAGTGGATCGAGCAGACCACCACATCGAGTTCGGCAAGGATTTCGTCGGAATAGTCCAGCGACCCATCCTTCAGGATGTCCACTTCCGCCCCGGCGAATACACGAATCCCCAAATCCTTCTCGTCAGCGGCGTGGATTTTCTTGATGTGCGCCGCCATGCGTTTTTCGTCCAATCCATTCGCCACGGTGACGGCTTTTGAATGGTCGGTGATGGCAATGTAGTGGTGGCCGAATTGCCGGGCCGCTTCGGCCATTTCTTCGATCGAATTCTTGCCGTCGCTGGCCGTGGTGTGCATCTGCAGGTCGCCCCTTATGTCCTTGAGTGTGACCAGATGCGGAAGTTTGTGGTCTTCGGCAGCGGCGATTTCGCCGGTGTTTTCGCGCAATTCCGGCGGGATGAAATCGAGCTTCAATTTCGAATAAATTTCTTCTTCCGTCCGGCCCGCGACGCGCCTTTCGCCTTTCAGCGTGGCCAGCGCGTATTCGTTGAGCGTGTAGCCCATCTCGTTGGCGCGGCCGCGCAGCGCCACGTTGTGCTCTTTCGAACCGGTAAAGTACAAAAGCGCCGCGCCAAAATTCTCTTTTTCGAGCATTCGAACGTCAACCTGCAGGCCGTCTCCCAGCGTAAAGCTGACTTTGTTTTCGCCGTGCGCGAGCGTCTGCTCGATGCCGGGAAATTCCAGGATGTGCTTGGCGAGAGCGTCGACATGCTTCTGCGAGGTATGCCCGTCGGCCAATGTCACCAGCAAATCGAGGTCGCCGACGGTTTCTTTCCCGCGGCGCAGCGAGCCCGCGGGCGTAACCGATTCCACTGCTTTGCCCGCTTTTTCGATGTGCGCCGCGATGCCCAGCGCCGCGGCTTCCGCGGTGTGGATGTGAAACCGGCCGGACGATTTCTTGAACACTTCCACGGCTTTGAGGATATTCTGCTCGCTCTTTTCGCCGAAGCCGGGAAGGTCGCGCAGTTTGCCTTCTCTCGCGATTTTCTCTACGTCCGCTACGGTGGCGGCCTTGAAATTGGCCCACAGGAAGGCGACCTTCTTCGGGCCAAGTGACTGGAGCTGCAGCAGGTCCAGGATCGTGGCCGGATATTTCTTGAGGAGTCTTTTGCGCAGCGCGTAATCCCCGGTCTTCACGATCTCCTGGAGATGCTCGACCATGCGGTCGCCGATTCCCGGCAATTCTTTCAGCTTCTCCGGTTCCTTGACCAGTTGTTCGATGGATTCGGGCAGGCTGTCGATCAGTTCGGCAGCCTTCTCATAACTTCGGTACCTGCCAATGATCGCGCCGTCAATTTCCAGTAGTTGCGCGGTTTCACGAAGAATCCGCGCGATCTGTTTGTTGTCCATGCCCGGAGATTATAGAGCCATCCGTCCCCGGCAAGAAGGGCGAAGGGACAAGATTCGCCTCGCCAACTCCGGTTCGAGCGCAGCCGGGCGAAATTCATCGCGATTTGCCGCCTAAGCTGCTCATTTTGAGCGCTATAGCGCCCAGTATTACAGGCCAGTGGCTCGCCCAGTGCCGAGCCTGACCAGCCTGACCCAGCTTCCCACACCGCGTCAAAGTACGACACTTCTCTAGCGCGCGCGATTGTCGTTCCTTGTCGCTTGTGGTGTCATTGCATGTTCCTTAGGCTTCACTATTAGGGGATCGCCCGCTTCTCCCAGATTTAGTGGCAAAGGAGTTCTCTTGAAAGACAAAGACAGCAGTTCAAGTCATCATCTCGAAGTGCAGGCCTTCCTGATTCTCGAGAGAATAGCGGGATCGCAGTCGTTTGAAGTCTCGGTTCTTCTCCGGGCGGATGGGCGGTTCATCGGGAAGAGTTCCATGGGAACTGTCGCTGAGGGCCAGGAAATCCTGCTGTCTTTGCCGCGCGCGTGACGGTGCTCGACAAGAGCCATCGGCTCCGCAACGCTTTTATCTTCGGAGCCGCCGGCGCGGGCACAGGCGCGGGCATCGGCGCAGTGTCAACGAGATGTTCCAATTCCACTGATTGGTTTTGTGGGTTTGGACGCAGCATCGCCGTCGGTCTCGGCGCGGTGGTTGGGTTGGCGGGAGGCGCCGGCGTCGGCGCCGCGGTACCCAGCCATCCCACAATTTATCGAGCGGAGCCAGCGAAATCGAATACGCCCCATTGACGCAATGCCCCTAGCCCGAAACGCGCGAAAGGCCGCGCCGCCACCGGATTCTAAACAAAAAAGGCCGATTGGAAGGCGTTATACGGTCTTCGCTCTGGTGAAAAGATTGAACTGGTTGAGACTGGCATGAAAAAGCACGTCGGAACTTTCTCCACTGTTACCGACATCCTTCGCGACGTTTGAGGCTTGCGGACCCTTCGGTCCCTGAACAATCTCAAACTCGACCGGGTCTCCTTCTTGCAGGGTGCGGTACCCGTCGCCAGAAATTGCGGAATAGTGAACAAAAACGTCAGGGCCATCATCGCGCCCGATGAAGCCATATCCTTTCGAATTGTTAAACCACTTTACCGTTCCTTGCACTTTCGTTCTCCCTCCTGATAGGGACTTTTGAGATTTCGCTCCGCGGCGACAGGCGGACAAATCTGACGCCATTAAAGATACGAATCGGGCCGAGTGTAGGCAGAATGTAAAGTGCAAGTCAACCGGACATTACCTTTAAGGATACATACAACGATGTATTTACTCTGACTTTAATCGGCTCGGTGCATTTTTCTATGAACGCCGCCGCGCGGCAAGAAAACGGAAGTAGTAAAGAATTCCCGCAATCGATTTCGCATCGCGAAGTTTTCCGCGGCGAATCATCTGCTCCAGCTCTTTACGGCGATAGGAGCGGGAAATTATTTTTTCGTCTTCTTCCGGTTCGGCCTCTCCGGCCGTTAAACCTTCGGCGAGGAGGATGTACATGCGCTCCTCCAGGAATCCGGGCGTAGGAAAGACATCCAGAAAGATTCGAAATCGTTTGGCGCGGTACCCGGTTTCCTCGATGAGCTCCCGTGCCGCGGCTTGCCGGGGAGTTTCCCCGGGGTCCATGCGGCCGGCCACCAGCTCCCAAAGATATCGCCGCGCGGCGTGGCGGTACTGCTGGATCAGCACGATGCGTCCGTCGGGAAGCACCGGCAGCACAACCACGGAACCCGGATGCGTGATGACCTCGCGAATGGTCCGCACGCCGCTGGGTTCGATGAGTTCATCGCGGCGGATGCCGAAGACCGGGCCTTCGTAAATTGTTTCGCTGCTCAATATTTTTGCAAGCGTTTTTTTTGCAGGCATGTTTGTCAACGCGCCGGGCGATAGTTTAGCAGGACGCGCCCGGAAAACAGAGGCGTTCGCGGACGGCGACTGCAAAGGATGAGAACAAGCCGGGAGGTCCTGGCGCCAGCAAGTCCACGTTCATGCGCGAGCGGCGGCTCACGGCCACGCGACGCCTTCTGCTTAGTCTGCTGACGGATCCCCGAAAACTGATAACATCATAGCCATGGCGATCAACACCATCATCGTCGACGACGAGAAACCGGCGCGGGACGAGCTGGCGTACCTGCTCAAGGGTTTCCCTGAGATCAACGTGATCGGGCAGGGAAAGAACGGCGTGGAAGCCGTTTCGCTAATCAAGGAACATGCTCCCGACCTCGTGTTTCTGGACGTGCAGATGCCCGGGCTGGATGGATTCGGCGTTTTGAAAAAACTCGTCGAGCGCAAAATGAAAGTGCCGCACGTGGTTTTTGCGACGGCGTTCGATCACTACGCGGTGCAGGCGTTCGATGTGAACGCCGTGGATTACGTTTTGAAGCCGTTCGATAAGGCGCGCATTTCGAAAGCGATTCAGAAGGCGCGGCGGGAGATTGAAGCCCAGACGAGCCCCGTGGAACGGCTCGAGCAGTTGGTCAGCCAACTGGGCAACGCAAAGCAAAACTCCGCGCAGCCGGTGAAGCTGCTGGTGAGATCGCAGCAGCGGCTGCTGCTGGTGGACGCGGAAGATTTGATCTGGGCTTCGATCGCAGACGGCTTGATTTCCGTGATGGCCAAGGACGTCGAGGGCCGTTCAAATTACCGCACGCTCGAAGAATTGAACGCCGCGCTCGATTCCGAATCCTTCTGGCGGCCGCACCGGTCGTACCTCGTGAATATTCACCACATCAAGGAAGTGGTGCCGTGGTTCAAAGGCGGCTACATACTGAAAATGAACGACAAAAAGCAAACTGAAGTTCCCGTCAGCCGCCACCAGATCAAGCGCCTGCGCGAACTGTTCAAGCTATAGTGCTTGCGACTAGTCGCAAGACAAAAATATCTCTTGCAAAATGCCGCCGATGTGGTATGATGTTTGTAGGGCGAGTCGCGGTTTCACGCGACTCGCCCTTTTCCTTTTTGCGGGTAGTCTGTCTACGTTCGCCGGTTCCCCTGTAGGGGCACGATAAATCGTGCCCCTATTTTTTCCCTCCGTCGATCGATGATCCCGACCCTGTCGGGACCGTCAAATTCTCTCTTCTCTGACCTCCGTGCTCTCTGTGCGCTCTGTGCTCTCTGCGTTAAGTCTTTGTCCCTTCTTTTGCCTGTGAACTGTTAATCGAAGATCCCGACCCTGTCGGGACCGTCAAATTCTCTCTTCTCTGACCTCCGTGCTCTCTGTGCGCTCTGTGTTCTCTGCGTTAAGTCTTTGTCCTTTCTTCTGGCTGTGAACTGTCAACTGTCGACTGTCAACTTCCTCTCTGGATCGAACCATGAAAACCAAAAAACCCAACGCCACACAAATCTGGAAACAACTCGAAGACCATCTCGTTCCCCGGCTGCGCCTGTCCATCACGGACCGCGCCGTCTATTCTCACCTCCTGCGGCACAGCCGTCTCGAAGGAAGGGCCCGGCTCCGCTTCTCCATGGCCTGGCTCGCCCGCGGTGCTCGCCTCTCCACCAATCCCGCCCGTTGGGCCGTGCGCCGTCTGATCGCCCACGGCGCGTTGCGCCTGGTCGAACGCGGCAAAGCCGGCCACGTGGTCGAGGTGCGGCTGCCCAGCGAAATTCGCGCCTGCCGCCCCCGGAGGACCGCCCGCCGCGCCGCCCGGCCCCTCCCTCGGGGCATCGACTTCGAGCTGGACTTCCTGAAGACCAGGGCTCTGCGCCACGCCATCCATGTGCGAGAACGCGGACGTTGTTTCTATTGCCTGCGTCGGCTTACGCCTCTGATTCGCTGCCTCGATCACGTTGTGCCGCGCGTGTCCTTCGGGAGCAATTCCTATCGCAACCTCGTTTCCTGCTGTTTGCACTGCAACTCGCATAAAAGGGATCGCCCCGCCGTAGGTTTTCTCTGCTGGCTCTACCGCGAGCGCCGCTTGACCGCCGTCGAACTTGCCGCCCGCCTTCGCGCCCTCGATGCCCTCGCCTCCGGCAAGCTCCCGCCTCCGCTGCCTGCGACCACCAATGCGCTCCCCAGCAAGAGCCGCCCGCCCCTTCATTGCATAAACCCCGTTCCGTGCTGATAACAATGGTGTGAAACACCGGGGCACCAGTCCACGTATATATCTCCAAGAAGGGTCGATGGCCTATTCGCCCACACTGATTGTCCATATTTGCGGTGGGAGCCTGGGGTTGCTGTCCGGGACCGCGGCAATGTGTTTCCGCAAAGGATCCCCCCGGCATGTGCTGGCGGGGAAGGTCTTTGTCGCGTCCATGCTCACCATGGGTGCCTTCGCGGCGTACCTGGCGATCGTGAGGAATCAACCCAATAACATTGGCGGCGGGATTCTCACCGTTTATCTGATCGGAACGGCCTGGCTGACCGCCAGGCGCAGAGACGGGGAAACGAGCCGTTTGGACTGGGTTCTGCTCCTGATTCCCCTGGCGAATGGCATCCTCAGCTGGATGACTGGTCTTAAAGTCGTGCGCAGCGGAGCGAGCTCCCAAAACGGAGTTCCTGTTGGAATGATCCTTTTCATGGGTTCGGTTTGTCTGCTTGCAGCGGCGGGGGACGTTCGCATGCTGGTGCGCGGCGGCGTTGCTGGAGTCAAGCGCATCTCGCGGCATCTCTGGCGCATGTGCTTTGGGCTGTTTATTGCAGCAGGGTCTTTTTTCTTCGGAGGGTCAAACCGCCCACTGAGATTGCTTTCGACAGTGGGGCTCGGAA
>QHYF01000198.1 GCA_003224075.1 Acidobacteriota bacterium | reverse complement strand
CGAAGTGCCCGCCGAGCGCATCCACGTGGACAAGTAATCCCCGGTGTGGTCCCTAGAATCGACCGGGGCGCGCTAGGAAGCAGGCGTACGGGTGTAGAGGCCTGAGGGTTAGAAGAACGGGCATCGCAAAACGAGAGCAAGGTGCCCATGCTTGGGCAGAATTCTGCGGTTTGACGCTTTCTGAGACGACGGGGCATTTGGAGGGCGTCGGCGTAGGCTTAAAGTTGAACTTTAAGGATTGTGAGACGAATCGAGCGGTTTGGCAGTCCGCTAAAGCGAGACTTCGGGACCTGGCAGGGGGGTGTCGAAATGAGAACCTGCCCTATTTTGGAGTTGCCATATCACGGAGAAATGATTGTAAAATCAAGAGTTAGCAGATGGTGTTGGGGTTTTTCTGAACGGAGAGACTGGACCCGAGCGGAAGCTCGCCGCATGGCCCAGAGTGCGCGCCCTTGCAAAAGGGAGAGCCAACTATGGTCCGTTCGCGATTTATTAAAGATTTGCCCCTTCTGGCGGCCCTGACCGCCGTTTACTTCCTCGCGGCGAAACTCGGCCTAAAACTGGCCTTTGTTCATGCGAGCGCGACGGCCGTATGGCCTTGCACGGGTATCGCACTGGCGGCGTTCCTGATCCTGGGGTACCGCATGTGGCCCGCCATCCTGGCGGGGGCACTCCTCGTGAACTTAACCACAGCAGGTTCGGCGGTGACGTCCGTCGGGATCGCCATCGGGAACACCTTGGAAGGAGTGGCGGGGTGTTACCTGGTAAGCCGCTTCGCAGGCGGCCGGCGGGCCTTCGAGAGGGCGCAGGACGTATTCAAATTTGCGTTCTTCGCAGCAATGGTCAGCACGACCATAAGCGCCACCATGGGTGTCACGACACTGGCTTTGTCGGGATTCGCGGAATGGACGAAGTATGGAACCATCTGGAGCACGTGGTGGCTAGGAGACGGGGTAGGAGCGGTAGCTATCACCCCCTTGGTACTGCTATGGTGGGAGAATCCGCGGCTGGGCTGGACACGCAGGCAGACCATTGAAGTCGCTCTCTTGTTTCTGGGATTGTGTTCGACGGCCTGGGTTGTGTTCGGAGGCCGTTTTCATTCCGCGCTGAAGAATTATCCGTTCGAGTATCTCTGCATTCCGTTTCTGATCTGGGCAGCGTTCCGGTTTGGACGCCGGAAGGCGGCGACTGCCGTTTGCGCCCTGGCGGTGATCGCAACTTGGGGCACCTTGCGCGGGTTTGGCCCGTTCGCAAGAGAGTCGCACAACACGTCGCTGCTGCTGCTGCAAACGTTCATGGGCATCATGGCCATCATGAGTGTGGCGCTGGCAGCCGAAGTTACCGAACACAAACGCGCTGAGGAACACGTGCGGCGGCTGGCGACGAGCGATCCGCTGACCGGACTTGCCAACTACCGGCGGCTTCTCGACGCGCTGGGCTTGGAAATCAAGAGGTACGGGCGCACGGGAAGACCATTTGCGGTGTTGCTATTGGACATGGACGGGCTGAAGAAAATCAATGACGCCCACGGGCATCTGGCGGGAAGCCGAGCGCTCTGCCGACTTGCCAGCATTCTGAGGATGCATTCCCGCGAAATTGACACGGCGGCGCGATACGGAGGAGACGAATTCGTGCTGGTTCTCCCTGAAACGGAGTCGGAAGCGGCGCGGCGTGTAGCGGAACGAGTTTCGGAGCGCCTCAGAGACGACGGCGAAGAACCACCCGTCACGGTGAGCGTGGGCACGGCGATATACCCGAGAGATGGCAGAACCATCGAGGAACTGCTGAGCGCAGCGGACCGCGCTCTGTATGGGGAGAAAGGCTCCTCCAAGAAAAGGTTCCGGATGTCGACCTGATGCAAGGGTCTGCTGTCCGCCTTGAGCCGGAATGAGAGAGCCTTCAGACTTTCATTGAGCTGGCGATTCCGAAGCCGTCTTTTTTGCGCCGCCGCGGCGTTAGCTTGGATGAAAAGTGACGCGGAAAAAGTCTACGAAAGAGCAGCAGCTCCAGTTATATTGGAGGCCCGTGTAGGACCATCTTACAGGACCTTCGCAGGCCGATGGAGAACCACACACATCATGTCCAAGACGTTAGAGCTCGAATTCGTGCTCGTGTCCGGCGACTATGCGACCATGAACGCCGTTTCCGGAGGCGTGAAAAAATATGGTGCCAAATTTATCCTGGTTCCGACGGCTGAAACGGCCCTGGCGTGTCTCAATCGGCGCAAAATCGACGGTGTTTTCATAGACCTTGCGGTGCCGGGCGGCCTGGAGTTGATAGCGGCCATCCGCAAAGGAGCGTCCAACTGCAAGGCGGTGATCTTTGCGTGCATCGGGAGCGCCAGAGAGTCCACCGCCACGCTCAATGCCGGAGGGAACTTTCTTCTGCGCAAACCCCTGAGCGTGGATAGCGTCGCTTTGCACATCACCATTGCAAAAGAGCTGCTGTTGCACGAGCAGCGGCGCTACTTCCGGCATGCCGTGAATCTCGGTGTGGCCTTGAAGGAGGGGCAGATGGAGCAGAACGCCCGCATGACCAACCTGAGCGAAGAAGGGATGGCGGTGCGCACGATAAAACCGCTGAAGCATGCCTCAGTCGTTGATTTCGCGTTTGATTTGCCGCTTGGAGCAAGCATCAGAGGAAAGGGCCAGGTTGCGTGGGTGAACAGCGAAGGGGCGGCGGGAATCAACCTGCAGACTTTCCATGGGAGAGCGAAGGACCATCTCGATCTGTGGATCACGGCGCACGAGCAACTTGCGCTGAAGGGTGCCGTGGAGCAAAAGCCGGAGCAGGGAACCTGAGGAAAAGTGGTGGCTGAGGTTATTGATTGACTGGGACGCGGTCGCTTTCTGGCAACTCATCGTAGACACAAGTGGCTGACCGCGCGTCCAAGGGAGTATCTGATTAGATCAATGAAATATTGATTTTTCAAATGGTGTTGTGAGGCTGTGCCCACTCGCTTCTTCCATAGCGTGTTCGAATTCGCAGGAATCAACCAAGCGCCGCGCGTTTTGGGAAGTGTAGAACGCGATTCCGCGCCAAAACTTCTCCTCACCGAGTTCAGCCCTCAGCCGATCAAGGAATAAGGCGCCCCTGCCGTCGAAGCAAGAAATTAAGAAGAGAAATGAGTGCAACTTGATTAGCGATTGACGCATGCCGGCAGTCAGTTCACGGAGCGGTGGAGGACGGCGGCGATTTGACGTACTTCGTCGGCGAGGGCGGCGAATTCTTCGGGGAGGATGGACTGCATGCCGTCGGAGAGAGCTTTCTCCGGCTCATGGTGGACTTCGACGATAAGGCCATCGGCGCCAACGGCAACGGCGGCGCGAGAAAGAGGCAGAACTTTGTGGCGCTTGCCAGTGCCGTGGCTGGGGTCGACGAGAATAGGGAGGTGGCTGCGCTTCTTGACGGCGGGAACGACCGCGAGATCGAGGGTGTTGCGGGAAAAATCGGAGAAGGTGCGAACGCCGCGTTCGCAGAGCATGACGTTATAGTTGCCTTCGGAGAGGATGTATTCGGCGGCCATAAGAAATTCGTCGAGAGTGGCAGACATGCCGCGCTTGAGCAGGACGGGTTTTTTGGCGCGGCCGGCGCGCTTGAGGAGAGAAAAATTCTGCATGTTGCGGGCGCCGATCTGGATGACGTCGGCGTATTCCTCGACGAGGTCGAGGGATTCGTTGTCGATGGCTTCGGTGACAATGCCGAAGCCGTGGGTAGCGCGGACTTTCGCAAGGATTTTGAGGCCGTCTTCACAGAGGCCCTGGAAGCTGTAGGGGGAAGTGCGCGGCTTGTATGCGCCGCCGCGGAAGAGCCTCGCGCCGGATTTTTTGACGCGCTCGGCAATGGCCAGGCATTGCGTTTCCGTTTCGACAGCGCAGGGGCCGGCGACGAGGGCAACGTGGTTGCCGCCGACGATAACGTCGCCGGAAGGCGTGGGGATGCGCAGGACGGTATCTTCTTCCTTGGCGTCGCGGCTGACGAGTTTGTAGGGTTTGCTGACAGGGATGCATTCGACGACACCGGGAAGGGATTCGAGGACGCCAAGGTCGACGGCGTCTTTGTTGCCAGTGATGCCGATGGCGGTGCGGATCGAGCCGGGGATGGGATGCGCCTTCAGGCCGAGGCTTTCGATGCGCTTGCAGACCTCGCGGATTTGCTCCTCGGTGGCATGGGACTGCATGACGACGAGCATGAGTAGCTCCCCCGGCGCGGCGAGTAGGATCTTAGTTTAAGGCAAGCTGCAGACGTGCGGCAAATCAATGAGGGGGCACCGAAATGCCGCATGTCCGGCGGGTTGACTTCCAGAGGTCGATAAACTTAACTATTCCAAAGGAGGGCTTTCGAAGAGTTGGTGCGCCGTGCCCAATTGCAGATTGCATCTCGCGCGGATCATTATATGCTCGCCTATATGCTCGCCGGGACCCTGTGGCTGGTTTCATGATTCGAGTGCCCAAAGTCGTGCTCGTAGCCGTCATCATTATGATGTATTTCGGGCTGTTTCTTATGATCCCTGCTGTTCTGTCTCCATCAGGTTTTGGCCAGGGCGGTCCGCAGAGTAACTCTCGTCAGAATCCGGATGCCAAGCCAAAAGCTCACTCGGTCGACCTGAAATGGAAGGCCAGCCCTTCTGTCGTTGTTGGGTACAACGTGTACCGGGCAGGGAAATCCGAAGGTCCATACACGAAGCTGAATTCGTCTCCCGTCCGAGAAACCAATTACAAGGACACCACAGTTCAAGCGGGTCGCACATACTTCTACAGGGTCACAGCGGTAGACGCGAAAGGTGGCGAGAGCGGATTCACGAGCCAGATCAAGGCTGTGGTTCCGTCTCCATAGATAAGCAGGTATCCAGCTCGCGGTCCGCAACGCTAGGATTTCCCTCCTTCGCAAAGGCCACTAAGCATTTCCCTTACCCTGATTTCAATATTTTCATGTCCGTAATTCAATAACCTCCCTGATTGTGCAGAGCCGCGAAGATTCGTAGGCTGCACATTGCCATGGCTAGGGGCGTCCCCGACCTTGACTGGAAGAACAACTAGCCCATCGGAAGCACGACTGATGTTTCCTTGGAAGCCATCGGTATAGGAGAAAAGAGAAAAATGAAAGAAGGAGGTTTGCATGCTTAAAATACATCAACACCGTTCCGCATCAGCAGCAGTTGTTCTGGTGTTGGCCGGCTTGCTGATCTGGCCCGCGGCCAGCGTAGCACAGCTTGGCGGACTGTTGCCCCCACCGCCACCGCCACCCACGACCACGACGTCGTCAACGGTCCTGGGAAGCGCAAGCGCTGCGCAAGCAACCGTTCTCGGCATTCTCGGAACGGGAACGACCACCGTACTCGCCGACACTGGGACTCTCGGGGGTACAGATGACTCCCGGGACGCCTCCATGGACACAGGGAGCATCCCATCA
>QHYF01000197.1 GCA_003224075.1 Acidobacteriota bacterium | reverse complement strand
CGTTCCGCAGGTCACCAGCACGATTCGACCCTGCCCGCCTCTCCTCATTGCTCGCTCTCCTCGCACACTTCCCGTGATTGGCGCGCCCTGGTCCATCTCCAAACTTTCGACTTTCCAATTCCCCCGGTCTAGAATACCGCCACATGGCCACCTCTCCCATCAAGTTCGGCACGTCCGGCTGGCGCGGCCTCATCGCCGACGATTTCACGTTCGCGAACGTGCG
>QHYF01000196.1 GCA_003224075.1 Acidobacteriota bacterium | reverse complement strand
CCATCAACTTCACCGCCAGTCACAATCCCGCGCAATATCACGGCCTGAAATATTCTTCCGCGGACGCCGGGCCCGCTCTTCCGGAAGTCACCAAAGACATCGAAGCCCGCGTGGCAAAAATAATCGCCAAAAACGGTCCGTTTCCTGCGCCTGCTGCTGCGGCGCCTTACGCCCAGCACGCGTCCGCCGAAAAGGTAAATCTGCGCGAGAATTATCTGAAGCGCCTCGAAGAACTCGTCCATTTCGACACGCTGCGCAAGGCCAAATCGAAATTCGTCGTGGATACGCTGCATGGCTGCGGCGCCGGCTATCTCGACCGCTCGCTGATCGATCATGGCGTCACCGTGCAAGCCATGCGCACTGACCGGGATTGCCTGTTCGACGGCACCGGCCCTGACGTCTCGCAAGAGAATCTTGCCCCGCTGCGCACGGCCGTGGTCGATTCGGGAGCCACCGCCGGACTCGCCACCGACGGCGACGCCGATCGCTTCGGCATCGTGGATCGCGACGGAACGTGGATTCAGCCAAATCTCATACTCGCGCTCGTCTATGACTATCTCGTGGAGACGCGAAAGTGGAAAATGCCCGCTGCGCGCAGCGTGGCCACGACGCAAATGATCGACGCGGTCGCAAAGTCTCACGGCCAAACGGTATTTCAAACGCCGGTGGGCTTTAAGTACATTGGCCAGCTCATCCGCGAGGACAAAATCGCCCTCGGCGGCGAAGAAAGCGCCGGGCTCACCATCCGCGGCCACATTCCCGAAAAAGACGGCATCCTCGCGTGTCTGCTTGTCGCGGAGATGATCGCCGCGCGCGGCGCCTCGATCGGCGAACAAATTCTCGGCATGTTCCAGAAGCTCGGCCGCGAATTCTGGCCCGTGCGCGAAAATCTGCATCTCACCGACGAACAAAAGGCAAATGCGGTCAAGCGAGTGGCCGTGGACGCTTCGACACTCCTCGGCCGGAAAGTGGTATCTATTGATCGCACGGATGGCGCAAAATTCGTGTTTGAAGACGGATCATGGATGCTTTTGCGCCTTTCCGGCACGGAACCGCTGCTTCGGCTGTACGTCGAAGCCGAAAGCGCGGGCGCTTCCGCCGAGCTGACGCGGGACGCGTCCGCATGGGTCTTGAAGAACTGAACGAGGCGGATGCAGGCGAGAAAATCTGGTCTTTTCTGCGCCAGCATGGGCGCGCTCTCCTCGGCCTGCTGGTGCTCTTTCTCATTGTGCACGACATCTTCGGCACGCACGGCTTCCTGGCCATGCGCCGCACGCAACTGGAAATCGAGAAGGTGAACGCCGGTTTCGATCAATTGAACAAGGAGAATCTGCAGCTCCAGCAAGAAATAAAAGAACTGAAAACGGATCCGCACAAAATCGAAGAAATCGCCCGCGATGAACTTGGCCTCGCGAAGCCCGGCGAAGTCATCATCAAGATCCCTCAGTCGCAGCAATTGCCGCCGGACTCGGCTGGGAAGCCCTGACTTTCCGTTTCTTCAATCGGATCCACAATAACGAAAGCCCCAGCATGGCCAGGAAAATCGTAAGCAGTCCCGCGGTGGCCTGTAGCGCGCTGCACTGCTTCTTCGGCAGAATCGAAAATCTTCCATAGACAAATTCGATGTGAACCCAGTAGACCAGCAGCGAGGTATTCCCGAGCTGGATGATGGGGCTGAAACCTTTCTGCGCAAACCCCCAGCGGCACCACGCATAAACCAGAAAAAGAATCATGAGCAGGACGCCGCAGCGCAGCAGAAAAAAATTCGGATTGCTGTGCCAATAGTCGTAAACCGCATACAGCCGGATGCGCGTGGAATCGAAAAAAACAGACAGGGCGACAGCGATGATTCCCGCCGCGCCAAGCGCCGCGAACATGAGCCCTTCGCGGCGTTTGGCGGACTCAGAAAACAGAAAGAAGCCGGCAGCAAGTCCGGCGAAGGCGAACGCCGACCACGGAAACAGCGGAAAGAGCCAGGGCTGTGGCTGGCCAAAAATGTGAACGCCGTTAATGTAGGACTCGATCGGCCACGGCAGGAACTTCGGCCGGTGCGTGGTCCACAGCGGCGGAGTAGCCATCGCGACAATCGCCGCCACGAAAATCGCCGCCACCAGCGTGCGAATTCTCGCCGCTGCAACGGTTCCATCTGCCGCCAAATTCATGTGTGACCGCGAAGCGGTCGAATTTATGTGTGACCGCGAGGCGGTCAACCAGCAAAGAACGCCCATCAGCATCATCGAAAGCCCGAGGATGTTCAGCACATCCACGCGCAGCAGATCGGTCCACGGCGACCGCGGATAGCCAAGCGCAAGTTCCTGGACTCGAAAGAGCAGCCCCATCCCGAATACTTCCGCTCCGCGCAAAAGGGTCTGCTTCGCGATGGCGTTGCGTTCAATTCCCTTTTCGCGCAGACGCTCCGTCACCAGCGCAAACGATACGCCCGCCAAGAAAACGAAGAGCGGCGCCGGGAGCGTCCCGCCCAGCTGCGACCACACAATCAGCGACGACGATTTCCTAGCCTCCGGACTGAGCCAGGAGTCGTAGCAATGCGTTTGAAACATCAGCACGCAGGCCAGGCCGCGCATCCAGTCGACGTAAGCCAGCCGTTTCATCTTCATTTCTGCCGGCGCCGTCATTCGTGCCTGAATTTGGTCTGCCATCTCTCTGCGTTACAATTCTCGCTTGCCTGTGACGCGCCAACTCGGCCCGCTGGCCATGCTCGGCGTCTGGGCGGCGCTGACGCTCACCGGAGCGCTTTACTCTTCCTGGCTAGGCTATGGCGGCCGGGCCTTCGCGGCCACGCTCACGGCTTTCGCATTCTTCTTCCTGGTGATGCTGCTTTTTGCCGCGCGTGACGTTGAAAACGTGCTCACCGCGTACTTCGGCGCCGGCAGCGGCTACTTGCTCGGCGTCGCGGTGTTTCTTGTCTACCTGATTTATGCCCTGGGGACAAATACTTTCGCGTTTACGCGTGCCGCAGCCGTGGCTGGCTTCGTTTTCATCCCGCTCGCACTTGCTGTGTCTGCAGGGCTCCGTCCGGCCGGCTGCTGGCAGGACTTCCTCACACTGGCAGGCATCTGGGTGGCCGTAAAATTTTCGCCTTCACACTGGCTTTGGCCATTCCCCGGCGGCCGCCTTGCGTATGTCTTTACCGTGCTTCTCTGCGTCAATGTCGCGCTGGCAGGATTCGTGCTTCTCCGCCGCGTGAACGGCATCGGCTATTCGATCGGTTGGGGCCGGCGCTGGAGTTTCTTCGTGCTTGCGAGCTTCATTGTTTTCGCCTGCATCGCCATTCCTCTTGGGATGGGCATGCACTTCATCCAGTTTGCGCCGCAGTGGCGGGAATGGAAATCGCTCCCGTTTCTTTCGCTCGGGATTCTCTTCTTCACCGCTTGGCCCGAAGAGTTCCTCTTCCGCGGCTTGCTGCAGAATATGCTCGCGCGCGCGTCCAAAAACGATCTTGCGGGCTGGTGGACCGCTTCCATCCTCTTTGGGCTCTCTCATATCACCAACACGAACTTCCCCAACTGGCGTTACGCTATCCTCGCCTCCATCGCCGGCTTCTTCTACGGCTGGACCTGGCGCAAGACCAACTCGATCTTCGCTTCCGCCCTGGTCCATGCCGGCGTCGACCTCACCTGGCATTTCCTGTTTTGCACTCTGTAAGAACGGGCTTCCCCCCAACCTGAATGTGTGACGGAAAGAAATGCCTCGATCAGGTCTTTCCCCGATGGTTCTCTCAGGTGTTTCCCCGATTGTGTCCTCCAGATTGTCGGACTAGCTTCTGAAATCACCATGCATTTGGGCGCTCATGTTCCCGGCTGCCCGTTCGGCTCTGGAGGGTCTGAGGACCACTGTGGGAAGCGCCCAAGCAGGCCCAATTTATTCCCGGAGGCTCGCCTCTCGGGTAGCGACACCGGAGGGCGTGTGGGTCTATTGGCGCTGCAACGGAATGGATAATGTTTCGCGCGTTCGCGATTTGAGCGTAGGGGGACTGTTCATCGACACGGCAGTTACGCGGCCGCTGGGCGAGAAGGTCAAGCTAGATTTTCTGGTGCAGGAAGGACAGATCAGGACCGAAGCCGTTGTCCGGCATATCAGGCCCAGCGGAGGACTCGGATTGAAATTCACCGCGATAACAGAGGAAGACTGCCCGCATCTCATAGCATTGATGAGGCGGGTTCACAAGTCTATGTCGCCCTCCCGCTTCCCCGCTGCCTCGTGAGCTATAACTTCCGCTGATTCCCTTCCAAGAGCCACTATTCCATTCTCCAACTCCGAAAACGATCGGATCGCGCCACCAGCTATCGTTAAACTGCTATCCATGATAGGAATGCTGAATCGCGACGCCGTTGGGGGGATTGCCATGACTCTGGAGGAAGCGCTGGTCGCGGTTTGGCGTGGGGCCCTGGCGGAAGGCGAAGCGCAAGTGGACGTGGACGGTCAGAAGTTTCCCGTGCGAGAGACTCCCCGGAGACATTTGCGCGAAGTGGATTTTGTGTTTGAAGGCCAGCCGCTGCGCGGAGTGGAACAGAATCCGGAGACGGCTTCTCGCTGGGCGCAATTGGCGCGGTCGGGACACAAAGTGATGCAATTTCTCGCCGCTGGACGCTATGTGGGCAATGTCGTAGACGGCAAAGTAACCCTGTACGGAGGCAAACGAAGCAGTGAGGTGAAGTCCGCGGCGCGAACAGTGGCGCCACAGAAGAAAGGGCGTTAGCGTGCTCAGCTTTCACGCCGCCCGCTTGTCTGTCATGCAACGCCCTAGCCACCGGTCAGTGTTCTCGGATAGACTTAGCCCAATTCTGGCGCGGAGGGAACCACAGACAATTCCGGGGCACTTATGTCATCGCCAAAGTCGCCAAGGACAGGATGCCGGCTTGAGTGTGGGCGAATCCGCTCCTGAAAGAAGTTTCATCTGAGGCTTGAGGCAGTTCAAAGGAGCCGTGATGCGGCAGAGCTCGCCGATCAGGTCGACGCGCGGATTTCGAGTGCAGTGTATTGAGGGCAACGTGTCCACATTGGTGGAATGCCACGGAAAACTGACGACGGAAAATGCGCCGCTGCTCAAGAGTGAAGTGAAGAGCCTGATCGGACAGAAAAAACGGATTGTTCTGGACTTGAAAAACGTTCCCCTGATTGACAGCTCAGGGCTCGGGACGATCGCGGGGCTCTATGTTTCGGCCAGGACAGGCCGCTGTGAGTTTGCGCTCATCAACGCGAATGAGCAGATCCGGGAACTTCTGGGAATTTCGAATTTGCTGAAGTTGTTCGAAGCGGCGGGCCGCCACGGCGGGAGGATTGTGTAGGGCGATTCGAAAGCTCTTGCAGGCTTGCGCGAGAAGCGCTCCTGCTCTCCACAATCAGATGTACAATCCCGTCGCTGCCCGATTCACCGAATAACACGGAACGCGCACAGGAGGAAACATGAATGAAATGACGGCAGAGCAAGCGATGTCTTTACTGCAGAACGTATATCTGGGGACGTTGAAGAACGAGAGCCGGATTACCAGGAAAGTGCTCGAGACGGTGCCGGCGGACAAGTGCGACTACCGGCCAGACACTGCGTCAAGAACCGCGATCGAACTGGTGCGGCATATTGCTGCGGCCGACAATCGGTTTCTCGAAACGGTGATCAACGGCGTGTTCGACGCGAACCCGGCGATGATTCCGGAGAACGTCAAGACACCCGCTCAAATTGCAGTGTGGTATGAAGAGCGGTTCGCGAAGAATTTCGACGCACTGACGAAATTGAACGGAGAGCAGCTAATTAAAAT
>QHYF01000086.1 GCA_003224075.1 Acidobacteriota bacterium | reverse complement strand
CACGTGCCGCGCTCCGTAAATTGCATCCGCGCTCGTCTGCATCACATTGCCAAAAATCGCGTGATCAAACTCTCCCGGATCGACGCCTGAGCGCCGAATCGCCTCTTTCGAAGCATGCGCCGCCAGCTCAATCGCGCTCACGTCCGAAAACGCTCCGGTATACCGCGCCATCGGCGTGCGCGCTCCCGCCAAAATCACCACATCCGTTGGAAACATTCTTCCCTCACTTTCGGGAAATCTCCGATGACAGTTTACCTCTGCAAGGCAGCGGATCGTTCTGCAAGAAACGCCTGAAGCCGCCCCACCTTACCAGATCGTCTTGACCTGCTTGCAATTCCGGATATTCCTGTCTTTGGTTACCAAAACCATGCCCTCGGCCAGGGCGGTCGCGCCAATCAGCCGGTCGCACGGGTCGCCGGAATATGTTGCCGGCAGTTGGTTGGCCAATACGGCCACTTTTACCGTGATGGGCCGGATCGCTGTCCGCGAAGAGATCCTCTCCACGAAAGATTCTACGGTTCCCGTGATATCCAAGCGGCCGTGCACTGCCAGCCAGGCCAGTTCCCAAAGCGTGATCGCAGAGATGGCAATGCCGCTTTCCTGGCTGGCCTTTCGGATGGCTTCGCTGGCTTTTCTCGAAAGTTTCGCGGGATCACTGGCCAGCCAGACCAAGACGTGCGTGTCCAGCAGGATCACTTCTTCAGGATCTCCCACTGCTTCTGAGGAACCACGGGCGACTCAATATCACCTACAACCTTGAATTCCCCCGCCATGAATCCGAAAAGATCGCTCTTTTCCGGCACTACGGGAACTACCTTAACCACCGGCGTTCCGCGCTTGGTAACAACGACCGGCTCGCCCGTTGCCTGGATGTCCTTCATGACCGTCAGGCAGCGCGCCTTGAAAGCGCTCGCTCGCATTTGTTTCATCTCACCCTCTTTGTGACCATAGTCATTTTATCATGACCTATATCGCAGTGCCAATGAGGAATTGAAAGTTCCATGGATGGCTCCGACAAACGATTATTTTTTCTGTTTCAGAGCTTTGGCGTTTCCAGCGCAACCACGGTGTCCCCGCCGCGCTTCCTCGCCTCTTCAATCGAAAACTCCGCGCGGTTGATCAAATCCGTCACGATATCTTCGTTGTCGTACTCGTTTTTAGCCACCGCCTCGACGATTCCAGCACTCAGCGTAATCTGCGTCGAATCCCACGGCGGCCGCAGCCCGGAAGCGGCGCGGCGCAATTTATCCGCGAGATTCTGCGCGCCCGCCAAAGCCGTATCCGGCAGGATGAACGCCAGCGACCACGAGGTATATTTCACCGGCACGTCGTTCTGCCGCACGATCGGCTGCAGCGATCGCGCCAGTTGTTCCAGAAATTTCTCCAGGGGAGATTCGCCTTGCTGGCGCAGAAGTTCCCCGCCGCGGTCGATCTGCAAAATCGCCAGTGAAAGCGGCGTGCCCTGCGTGCGCGCCCGGTCTGCTTCCGCCAGCAAGCAGCTCTGGTACGAGCTGCGGCTCAATAAGCCCGTGCGTTCATCGGAAACGCCCATGCGCCGCACCAGCGACCGCAGCCGCGTATGGCTCACGCTCATCATCATTTGGTCACCGATGGCTTGCAGGAAATAAGCTTCGTTTGGCCTCCACTTGTGCTCTTCGGCATGCGCAACGATCAGCATTCCCGCGGGCATCTGCGTCTCTTTGTCGCTGATCGTCACGCCGAGCGCCGTGTTGAGCCGTAGATCCCTCAGAATCGATCCTTCCGCCGCTTGCACGATCAGTGCCCCCAGCTCGTCGGGCTCGGCCTTTTCCAGGTGCGCGAGAAGCAGCACAACCTGTGCGCCGGGCGCGGCCTTTACTCCCGAGGCGCAAAATTCCGCGGCCATTTCCGGCGGCCGGCCCGCCGCGCCCACAACTGCCAGGGCGCGCGTCGCCTGGAGATAAGTTCCCACCTCGGTGACCGCTGTGTTGAGCATCGCGCGTGGCGTCTGCTGGCGGAAAATCTTTTGATTGATCTCCGAAATCTTGGAAAGATCGCGCAGCGTCTCTGCGGAATAAATACCCGTCTTCCCCGTGATGGCGGCCTGGGCCTCGACCAGCGGTGTCGCCGCCGCAGCCGCCGGTTCCTTCTTCGGCTTGGGCGCTCCTTGCGGCCACCAGTTGGCCATCTGGTAGAGATTCGAAAGCCGAGCGTTCCGCTCTTCTTCCCCGGGATACATGGCCGCAATTTTCTGCAGCCGCTCGAGCGCTTTCTTTTGCAAGGAATACTGCAGAAAAATCTCGGTCTGCACGATGAGGTCTTCGAGGGCTTGCACGTGCCGGCCTTCTTCACTGGTGGGCGGCGGGCTAGGCACATTCTGCGCCGGAGTGTGTGTTGCACGTGCCGGTGCGCTGGTCCCCCCTTTCGTCAGCCGGCTTCCAACTCGTTTCAAATAGGCGTCGTCCACTCGGCCGCGCAGGAGTTCCAGCCGCTCCTGATTCCGATAGTCGTACGCGTCGATATCCACGAGCCTTTCGAGAGATTCCGCCGCCCTGGCGATATTTCCCGAGGTCAGGTACACGTCAAAAAGCTTGATCAGGACTTCGAAATACTGGGACTCGCGGTTCAGCTCGCTGTGGATGGAAGCCCAAAATTCGAGAATCGTCTGCGAATGGGGGTACTTGCTCCCGATGCCGTCCATCAGCGCAACGAAATCATTTTGGCGTTTGCTGGCAAACATCCGCCGCTTGAGCGTCAAGAGGAGCTCCGTGGCTTTTTGGTCTTGGCCCGCGGCGACATACCGGTCTGCCAGTTCGAAAAGCTGGGTTGTCCCTTCGCTTTTTTCCCGGCTCAGTTTGTCGAGTACATCGCGAGCCAGCTCGAGCCTTCCCGAGCGCATGAGGGCGTCGCCATACGTGCCAAGAAACGCCGCGTCGCTTTCCGTAGAGGCAAAAGCCTCCAGCAATGAGGCGGCTCTCACGGCATTGCCCGCTTGTAGATTTGCCTGGGCATACAGAAGCGCGACGCTGCGCTCCTGCGGGGCCAGTTTGTGCGCTCGCCCGAGAAGATGGAGCGCGTCGGCCGCCGCCCCACTCGCCGAAGCAAGCTGCCCGGTCCGCAGAAACGCGCGCGCGGCCAGCGCATTCTTTCCCATGCGTTCCGCGGCTTCCGCAAGACGCAGTTGCCGGGCTAAGTTTTCAGGATCGAGCTGGGCGATCCGCTCCCAGCAAAAGAGCGCGTCTTCCTCCCTGCCCGCGGCCGCGAAACGCTCCGCGGCTTGGGTGTAGTGTTGAATGGCTTCGTCGGCATGATTCTGTCTTTGCAGCAAAAACGCGTAACGCGCGATGCGCTCGGGTGGCTGATGGCCGTAACCCGCGCGCAGAAACCGGTTGTAGATGGCCACGGCCTTTGTCTCGTCTTTGGGCTCGACGAGCAGATCAAAAAGCACACCGTAATAAACCGCCGCGCGCTCCGGCTTGTCCTGCCGCGCATAGAGGTCGCCGAGCGCCTGCGTGGCTTCCTGATGCTGCGGTGCTTCGTCCAGAACCGCGAGATAAGCCTGGATCGCATCCTCGACGCGGTTCTTCTCGAGGAAGCGCTTGGCGCGTTCCAGATGCTTGCTGACGTCTGCGGCCATCCGTTCGAATTGCCTTTGCGGTACCCGTTGTTTGCGATTTCGATTTGAGCTGGGCTGCGCGCGGTTGCGGGGCGCGAACGGCCCTCCCTAACTATATACCGCTGGCAGCGGGCGTCCAACCGGCTTGCATTCAGCGATGCAGTAAACGGCACGAGAGTTCGGCGCGCTTCAAACCGAGTTGCGGCATCCAACGGCGTTGTCTCCTGGATGGCCCTTGTCGCCGCCTGGGCACGCATGCGGCCCGACTGACCGCTTCTTTGCGTTGCCTCAGGTTAGCCCTCTTGGACGCGGGCTCTTCTCGGAAGGAGCAGCATAAGTGTTGCGGATACGAACAAAGAAACGCCGGTGAGAGCCAAGCCACCATACAAGCTGTTCGTCCTCTGGCGAACCAATCCAATCGCGTAGGGCCCTGCAAATCCGCCCAAGTTCGCGACCGAACTAATCAAGGCAATTCCCGAAGCCGCTGCGAATCCTGTCAGGAACTCGCTCGGCAGCGAATAAAAAGGGCCATAGACGCTGTAGATGCCAAGGGAAGCGAAGCATAAGAAGAAGATCGAAGAGAAAGTGGAATGAGTTGCGCCCAATGACACGAGAGCGATTCCTGCAACGATTGCGGGAATCGCTGCATGATATTTTCGCTCCATCTTGCGATCAGAACTGCGGGAAACCAGGACCATCGCTAGCAAACCCACAAGGTATGGAATCATCACCAGGAGTCCGATCTTTGTGCTGGAGTAAAGACTGGAAAGCGATTTCACGAATTGTGGCATCCAGAAGGTCAGAGAGTACATGCCGATATTGAGGGTGAAACCGATACAGGCCAGGTGCCAGACCCGGCCGTTGGTCAGCGCCTGTGTCGCAGAAATTCGGTGTGTTCCATGTTTCTGACTCTCTTCCTGGTTCAATTCCTCAGTGATCCAGTCCTTTTCGTTCCGCGTCAGAAACTTGGCTTCCGCCGGACGGCTTGGCAGCAAGAAGTAAGTAAGGACACCGCAGACTACGGCTGGAATTCCCTCCAGAATCAGGAGCCACCGCCAACTGCTCACACCTAGCCAGTGAATTCGATCCAGAATGAAACCGGAGACCGGAGCCCCCAGAATGCTGGTGACAGGCAAGCCCGCCAGGAACAGCGCAATCGCCTGCGCCTGTTCTCGCTGGCGAAACCAGTAGGTCAGATACAGGACGATTCCGGGGAAGTAACCGGCTTCCGCCAGCCCGAGCAGGAACCGCGCGACGTACAACTGTGAAACGTTCTGGACGAAGCCGGTCATCACCGCCACGATTCCCCAGCTAATCAGGATGCGAGCGATCCAGATCCGCGCTCCGATCTTGTGCAGCAAAAGATTGCTGGGAATCTCAAACAGGAAATAACCGAAAAAGAAAATCCCCACCAGCAATCCGAACTGCTCGCTCGTGATCGCCAATTCCTTGTTCATCGTCAACGCGGCAAATCCAATGTTGATCCGGTCGAGATAGGCAATGACGTACAGCAGAAAAAGATAAGGGATAATCCGGAGCCGCAGTTTTTGAATCGTTCCCGCCTGCATGGACATCGCACCGGTGTCCGTTTCTTTGTCCTTGATCGCCTCAGTGTGAATGCGCCCGGTCAAGAGATCTCCTCAGCGGGTGCTGCTGGCCGAAAGCGTGTGCGGATTGCGGAAACTGTATGCATCCGGCGCGCAACCGTCAAGCGGCTTCACGATTCCCATAGGGGTAATTGCTGTTCCGGCTTTCCTTTCTCTTCAAGCATTTCTCCTCTCGCATTGCGCGTGCTGACGCGCTGCGGGATTTGTGGCAAACTGAATCTTCACACGGCATGGTTTTAGCGCTGCGTGTGTCTCGCACGAGCCGGGCGCGACCCCCAAGCGCTCGACACAAGCAGGCCCGCCGAAAAAACCAAACAGTCGATTCGAATTCCTGCGGGTAACAGAGAAAACCGGTAACAGAAAAAATGGATCCGAAGTTCATTCGAAACTTCTGCATCATCGCGCATATTGACCATGGCAAGTCCACGCTCGCGGACCGCCTGCTCGAAATGACCGGCGCACTGACGCAGCGCGAAATGCACGAACAGGTCCTCGATTCCATGGACCTTGAGCGCGAGCGCGGCATCACCAACAAAGCAAAAAGCATCCGCCTGCACTACAAAGCGAAAGATGGAAATACCTACCGCCTGAATTTGATCGACACGCCGGGCCACGTGGATTTTTCCTACGAAGTGTCGCGCGCGCTCTCCGCTTGCGAAGGCGCGCTCCTGGTCGTGGACGCCTCGCAGGGTGTGGAAGCGCAGACCGTTGCGAACACGTTTCTCGCTGCGGGACACAACCTCACGATTCTTCCCGTGATCAACAAAATCGATTTGCCCGCCGCGCAGCCGGAATTCGTGAAAGAACAAATCGAGACCGTGCTGGCCATCCCCGCGGATGACGCGCTGCAGATCAGCGCGAAAAGCGGACTCGGCGTGGAGGACGTGCTTGAAGCGATCGTCGCCCGAGTTCCATCGCCGAAGGGCAGTGCGGAAAATCCGCTGCAGGCGCTGATTTTTGATTCCTGGTTCGACATTTACCGCGGCGCCGTCGTTCTGGTGCGCGTGATGGAAGGCCGCGTCACGAACCACATGAAAATCAAGCTGGTGGCCGGCGATGAAACCAACGAAGTCGAGCAGCTCGGCACGCTCACGCCGAAACCCGTCGCGCTCGAAGAACTCGAAGCCGGCGACGTAGGCTTCATCGTTGCAAACATCAAGCGCGTTGCGGACGCGCGCATGGGCGACACGGTCATCGAAGTCGATCGTCCCGCTCCGGCGCTGCCGGGATTCGAAGCCATCAAGCCGATGGTCTTCGCCGGCTTGTTTCCGGTGCTCGCCGATGACTACGAACCGCTGCGCGACGCGCTCGGAAAATTGCAGTTGAACGACGCCTCGTTTTTCTACGAGCCGGAAAACTCCGTCGCGCTGGGCTTTGGGTTCCGCTGCGGCTTCCTCGGCCTGCTGCACATGGAAATCGTGCAGGAACGGCTGGAGCGCGAATTCGGCCTGAACCTGATCACGACGGCGCCGAGCGTGCGCTACCGAATCACACGCGTCACCGGCGAAGTCATCGAAGTTGACAGCCCGGCGAAATTTCCGAGCCCCGGCGACATCCAGAAAATCGAAGAGCCGATCATCAAGGCGATGATCATTACGAATGACGATTCGGTCGGCGCCATTCTGCAGCTTTGCCAGGACAAGCGCGGCACGCAGAAAAATTTCGAATATCTCTCGCCGACGCGCGTCATGCTCACCTACGAGTTGCCGCTGAACGAAATCGTGCTCGACTTCTACGACCGCCTGAAAACTGTTTCACGCGGCTACGCCTCGCTCGATTATCACCTTGCGGGCTACAGCGAATCCGACCTGATCAAGCTCGACGTGCTGGTCGGGGGCGAGCCGGTGGATGCGCTGGCGCTGATTTGCCACCGCGAGCATGCCTACGAGCGCGGCCGCGAACTCGTGACCCGCCTGCGAAAACTGATTCCGCGGCAACTGTTTGAAGTGCCGATCCAGGCCGCCATCGGCAGCCGCGTGATTGCGCGCGAAACGGTTGCGGCGATTCGCAAAAATGTTCTCGCCAAGTGCTACGGCGGCGACATCACCCGCAAACGCAAGCTGCTCGAAAAACAAAAAGAAGGCAAGAAGCGCATGAAGCGTGTCGGCCAGGTGGACATTCCGCAGGAAGCGTTTCTCGCCGTCCTCAAGGTTTCCTCCGCGGGCGACGAATAGTAGAATCAAACTCCGCAGGGAAGATCGGAGTTCTTCGTGATCATCACTGTTATTCGTGTACGCCCGCTTTGTTCTCTTCGCTTGCTGGTCACCGTGTCTATGCTGGCTTTGCCATGGGTGATGGCGGGTAGATGCTTCGGACAAGAGAAACCTGCTCAGACCGAAGAAGAGAAACAGGCGCGGCAGGATCTGAATCAGGGCGTTCAAGCTTTCAGAAATGGACAATACCAAGAGGCGGAGCGCTATTTCACGCACGCAAAACAGCTCTACCCGAAGCTTCTGAATGCACGTTTGTATCTCGCGACCACCTACGCATCCCAGTACATCCCCGGTGCGCCTAGCGAAGACAACATTCGCATGGGCAACGCCGCAGTTGGGGAATTCCGGGGGGTGCTGAACATTGAGCCACAGAACATCTCCGCGATCGACGGCTTGGGCTCGATGTTGTTCCAGATGGGCGGTTCGCCCTTCGATCCGGATCTCTTTGAAGAGTCGAAGTCGTACCATCAAAAACACATTTATCTCCGTCCCGATGATCCCGAGCCCTACTACTGGATTGGCGTCATTGACTGGACACTCTCGTTCCGCGCGAACGGACTGCTGAGGACGAAGTTCAATCTGTCCGTGCGGGGCAGGCAACTCAGCGACGATGCGCCGCTTCCCCCGGATCTGAGGGAAGAATATACGCGCGAATACGGGCGAAAGATCGACGAGGGCATCGAGTCTTTGAAACGCGCCCTCGAATTGAGGCCGGAGTACGACGACGCGATGGCTTATCTGAATCTGCTCTACCGGCGGAAGGCAGACACTGTTGCTGACGCATCTGAACGCGACGAGTTGACGAAGATGGCCGACGACCTGGTCGACAAAGTCAAAGAGATAAAACAGAGAAGGGCGGAAGCGCCGCGCCAGCCCTAAGCGAAAGCGCGCGAGGGAGTTCATGACGATTCCCTCTTCTTGACTTCAGTCATGAGGCGGCCGCGGTGGAGCTGGAGGGCGACGGAGTCGCCGAGCCCAACCTGGGCGGCGTCGCGGAGGACGGTTCCATTGGCGTCGGTGGCGATAGCGTAGCCGCGTTCAAGAACGCGCAGGGGACTGCGCTCCTGAAGCTGGAGAAATAGTTTTTCGAGGCGGTCGCGTTTACGGCGGAGCAGGCGCTCCATGCGGACACCGAACTCGGCGGCGCGTTTTTCGAGGCGCAGACGGAAGGCCGCGATTTTCACGCGAAAATCAAATGAGACGATGCGCAGATGCGCGGCGTTGAAGCGTTTGCGCGATTGGTCGAGGCGCGCGCGGAGACCGAGCGCAAGCCGCGAAGTCATCTCATCGGCGCGCTGACGCTGCTGGCGGAGAAGATCGAGCGGGCGGCGGAAGCCCGGGCGCGCGGAAAACTCGTGGACGCGGCGCGACAATTCCAGCAGGCGGTAGCGGATCAACCCGGCGAGGGTTTCGCGGAGTTCGGCGATATGCTTATCGAATTCACGGCGGGTCTGGACAACAAGCTCGGCGGCCGCGGACGGAGTGGAGGCGCGGACGTCGGCGACGAAGTCCGCGATGGTGAAATCGGTTTCGTGACCGACACCGGAGATGATGGAAATTCCGGAGGCGGCGATGGCGCGGGCCACGAGTTCTTCGTTGAAAGCCCACAAGTCTTCCATCGAGCCGCCACCGCGCGCGAGGATGAGAACGTCCCCGAGTTTCTTCTGATTGAAGAATTTCAGGGCTTTGACGATTTCTTCGGCGGCGCCTTCGCCCTGGACGCGCACGGGATAGAGAATGAGATGAACATTCTGGAAACGGCGGCGAAGAATGCGGACGACGTCGCGGACCGCGGCGCCCTTTGGGGAAGTGATGAGGCCGATGCGGCTGGGCAGAAGCGGCAGCGGTTTCTTGCGCGCCGCGTCGAATAAGCCTTCCGCCTCGAGGCGCTTTTTCAATTGCTCGAAGGCCAACTGGAGCGCGCCACGCCCGACCGGTTCGAGATTCTCCACGTAAATCTGATATTCGCCGCGCTGCTCGTAGACGCTGATGGAGCCGCGCACGGTGACTTGCAGCCCGTCTTCGGGGCGGAATTTGATGCCGCGCCGCTGCTGCTTGAAGAAGACGCAGCGGACCTGCGCGCGATCGTCTTTCAAAGTGAAGTAGATGTGGCCGGACTGCGCTTCGTGGCAATTGGAAATTTCGCCCTGGACGCTGATGTCGGTAAAGTTTTTGGCGAGAAGGTCGCGGATGCGGGCGGTGAGCTCGCTGACGGTCCAGACGGGGCGGGTGGGCATGAGGTTGAACGTGAGTTGCTGGGTCATTGTTCGTGACTCGTGACTGGTGACTGGTGGGAGAGAGATTGGTCAACAGTTGACAGTTGACAGTTGACGGTGTGAAGAAAGACGAAAGCTTCAGGGTGTTGGGATGCGGTCGCGGCTGATGAACTTTGGAACCTCTGGAAGAGTGGCGAAGGGGGGTACACACCCCCGGCAGTTTGTATGAATGTCAAAACAAAGGGGTTACAAAATTTGATGGTTGTAAGTGCATGAAAAGAAAGGGGCGGCAGTGGATTTGATGGCTGGGCAGAGCCCGTCTGAGCGTGGTGGAAAAAAGCAGACCGTGGACTAACGCGAGGGCTTCGTTCACGACAGGCAGCATGGAGCCCTGACTCGAGACTTCTGGTTAACCAGTTGTGGGACCCCCCCGGGGGCATCTCGGAAGTGTGGCAAGGAAAAGACTTAAAATCCAACGATTTCGGAAGGAAAGGAGTTATTGGAACGTTTTTCGGATCTCTGGCAAGGAAAAGACTTAGCGACTTGTGAGAGCAGGCTGCTGACCCCGACAGAGACGGGGCAAGCTGTTGGATGGCGGGGCGGGACTGGGGCGCGAAATTCAAAAGACCATTGTAGCATAAGCATACTGTTTGCCAAGGAATTACTAGTAAATGGTTTGGGTTCTGTAAGTTGGCGGGGTTGCCCCGGAAGGCGCTAGTCCAAATCAGAGGGGCTTGGACCAGTCAGCTAGGCGAAGACGAGGACGGAGGGAGCGGAAGGAACGGTCGCTGGTGACGAGGGTGAGGCCGGAGGCGAAGGCGTGAGCGGCGACGAGCATGTCCATGGCGGCGAGGGGGCGGCCCCGTTTCCAGGAGGCGGAGCACAGGTCGGCGTAGGCTTTTGCGGCAGCGGAGTCCCAAGGAAGAACGCTGACGCCCAAGAGGAATTGATTGACCAGTTCAGCGAGTTTCGTGGCTTGGGGCTTCAGGGCGAGACCGAAGAGGAGTTCGGCTTCGGTGATGGAAGAAACGCAGACCTGGGCCATGGGAACGCGGCGCAAATGCTCGCGAACAGAAGGCGGATTTCCTTTGAGGGCATAGCTCACACTGTTGGTATCGAGCATGAAACGGGGCATGCGCTGCTCCGGTCAGAAGAGGCGACGTTTTTTGGGCGGACGACGATCGCGCGAAGCGAGGAAGTCCGCGGGAACTTCGACGGAGTCGGCAAGGGCGAAAAGGTCGTCCCAGGAGCCGGGCTTGGGGGAGAGAATGACGTCACCGGATTCAGGATCCTTGCGGATGAAGACTTCACGCGAGGTGAAGCGAAAATCCGAAGGCAAACGGACGGCTTGGCTGCGGCCGTTCTTGAAAAGCTTGGCAATTTTGCGCATGGCAGCCTCCCCTGGAATTCAAGTGCGTCCGGCACGTGTCATATACCATGATATATCACAAAGACGCTTAAAAATAAACGGCCGCGCCATCCCTGCGCCTAGAGAAACGCCAGGTCTAGCGCCGCGGGCTCTTGAGGAGACGAAGGCTGGGGCTGAGACGGAGGCGATTGACGCAGAGCTGGAAGGAGGCGCAGCGGCAATGGAGGAGATGCTGGAGGAGCGACTTCAGGCGCAGGGAGCGGGCGATGCTTTCCTTCCTAGCGGCGGAAATGGGAGAAGAGCCAGAAGAGGAAAGAAAGGCCAATGCTGAGGAGGAGGCAGGTGACGATGGGGAAATAGAAAGTGGTGTGCTCGCCGCGGTGGACGATGTCGCCGGGAAGGCGGCCGAGACGAAAGGGGAGTTTGCCGCCGAGGTAGAGAAGAGCGCCGATGAGGACGAGGAGGCCGCCGAGAAAGAGGAGCGTGCGGCCCAGTTCGCGGAGAGGGTCCATGGAGAACATTGTAACGGAGGTAGAGGAGGGAAAGGACGCAGAGGAATTGAAGGACCTAAAGAAAGTAAAAGAAATAAAGGAGAAACTACAGCCCCATCAGGGGATGTGCTCATGTTTTCAGGATCTTAGCGAAAAGCGGATTCCTTCCGACAAGGTCGGAATCTTCGATCGCCCCGAAAAAACATTCGGAGCGCGAAAACCGGCTCCGCAAACCCATCCGGAGCGCAAAAAACGCGCTTCGCTCGCAATGACAATTTCACTTTTGCCGCGTATTTGTAGCTCAGAACACTAGCCGCGGAAGTAGAGATAGGCGCCGGTGATGCAGAGCAAGACTGCGATGGAGGCCGTGAGTTCTTTCCAGCTCCAACTGGCGCGGGTGTTCTGGCGGTCTTCTTTGGTGGCGGTCTCGAAGGTAAGACTCTTGATTTTCTCGTAGTCGGGTGCGGGAGTCATGTAACTGACCGCCACCATGACGATGGCCGAGACGATGGTGATGAAAACGCTGAAATACTGAAAATAGATATTGTTGACGACCCAAAGGAACGATCCCTGGGGATAGCCGTTCTCGAAGCCGGGCAAGCCGAGAGTGACGGGAGTATCAACGAGCATGCGGGAGAGGCCCAGAACGAAGCCCACCATCATGGCCCAGAGAGCGCCTTTGGCGTTGAGCCGCTTGAAGAAAACACCGAAGAAAAACACGACGAAAATGGGCGGCGCAAGATAGCCCTGAACAGCCTGAAGATAGGTGTAGAGGCCCTGAGCGTTCTTGATAACGGGAATCCAGGCGAGGGCGATCAGCACCATGATGGCGGTGGCGATTCGTCCGGTACGAACAATTTGATGCTGAGAGGCTCCGGGCTTCCACTTTTCATAAAGATCAACGGTGAAGAGCGTGGAACAAGCGTTGAAGACCCCGGCGAGAGAGCCCATGAGCGCGGACAGGAGACCGGCGACGACAATCCCGCGAATTCCCGGCGGCAAGAGGTATTGAACCATCATGGGGAAAGCGCCGTTGGAGATGGCCGGAATGGTGCGACCGTCCGGACCGATCATGGCGGCCAATTCGGGAATTTTGCCGCTGCGCGCGAGGGCGTAACAGACCAAGCCCGGGATCAGAAAAAGGTAGACGGGGAAAAGCTTGAGAAAGGAGGCAAAAATGCTGCCGCGGCGCGCGACGGCCTCATTGGGAGCGCCGAGGGCGCGCTGCACGATGTATTGGTCGGTGCACCAATACCAGAGCCCAATGATGGGCGCGCAGAAGAGCATGCCGAGCCAGGGGAAATAGCCGTTGAAATACCAGGCTTCCCGAACGACCTGGCCCGCGGCGTTGGTTTGCATGACCGGGGCCCAAGTGCCCTGGACGCCGGCGGGGATGAGAGGCTTCCAGAGATTGAACATATCCGAGCCGCACCAGTGGCGGAGCTCACTCCATCCGCCGAGACGAACCAGGCCGTAGCCGGTCAACAGCGCGGAGCCGGCGATGAGAACAGTGACTTGGACGGCATCGTTATAGGCCACGGCGCGCATACCGCCCAGGGTTGTGTAGAGCCCGGTGAGCACGATAACGAGCACGGAGCCGATCCAGAAGCTGTCGATGGAAGTGCCGCCGATGTTCAAACGCAACTCGGGAAGGAGAGTGGCGAAGACCACGCCGCCGGCGAAGATCCCAACGGCGATTTTGGAAATCACAAAGGTGATGAGAGAAACGACAGAAAGGACGTAACGCGAATGCACGCTGAAGCGGCGCTCCAGGAACTCGGGCATGGTGAAGACCATGGAGCGCATGTAGAAGGGTACGAAGACCCAGGCCAAAACCAGGAGGCACCAGGCGTGCAATTCGTAGTGGGCCATGGCCACGCCGCTGGTCGCGCCGGAACCCGCGAGGCCGACGATATGTTCCGATCCGATATTGGAAGCGAAAATAGAAGCGCCGATGATCCACCAACCGAGATTGCGCCCGGCGAGGAAATAGTCGGCGGCGGAGTCCTTTCCCTTGCGAACGACCCACCAGGCCACACCGAGCAGGATGGAGAAGTAGAGCGCGATCATCAGCCAGTCAATTCCTGTGATGCGAGACTTGCCGATCGCGGAGAACAGCAAGGCGCCAGGGAGACTCATGAAAACCTCTATCGAATTAGGATTGACTTGCCAGCCGCCGGGTTTTGCCGCGAGGAGGAGATCCGAAACGCAGAAACTCCGCTGGCCGTGCCCCACGGAATCGGAGAGGATAACTGAAATACCGAGTAAAAACTACCGCGACTGCTAATTAGTGTCCGCTAATTTGAGGTCAGAGCCCGCCGTCTCCCGGGATGACAATCCTGGCCGAATTGCCGGACTGTCAGATCAGTTCGAGGCCGGAGAAAAAGTAGCCGATTTCAAAGGCGGCGGTTTCTGGAGCGTCGGAGCCGTGGGTGCAATTGTTGCCGATGGTGGTACCCAAGTCGCGGCGGATAGTGCCGGGTGCAGCTTTCTTGGGATCGGTGGCGCCCATGGTGTCGCGCCACTTGGAGATGGCATCGTCGGCTTCGAGGACCATGGCAAAGATTTTGCCGGAACTCATGAAGTCGGTCAGCTCGCCGAAGAAGGGACGCTCGCGGTGGACGGCGTAGAAACCGCCGGCTTCGGCTTTCGTGAGACGCATGGATTTGATAGCTACAATCTTGAAACCCGCCTTGTGGATGCGGGAGAGGATTTCCCCCTGAAGGTTGCGACCGACGGCGTCCGGCTTGATGATTGCGAAGGTACGCTCTAGAGCCAAGGCACTTCCTCCGAATCGATTGGTTCGAACGAAAAACCCGCCCTCTAAGAGGGCAGCTACAGAAGAAACAGACGGGGCAAGCCCCGCCCTGCAAACTCTATTTCAAGGCGGCGACGGTGGAGCCGAGGTCCGCAGGAGTTTCGACGGTGCGAATGCCTGCGGCGGCCATCGCAGCGTACTTGTCCCTGGCGGTACCCTGACCGCCGCTGATAATCGCGCCCGCATGGCCCATGCGGCGTCCCGGCGGCGCAGTTTGCCCGGCGATGAAGCCGACAACCGGCTTCTTCACATTGTCTTTGATCCATTCCGAAGCGCGTTCTTCGGCGTTGCCACCGATTTCACCGATCAGGATGATGGCCTGCGTGCCGGAATCATCGTTGAAAAGCTTGATGGCATCGAGGAAGGACGTGCCGACGATGGGATCGCCGCCGATGCCGATGCAGGTGGACTGGCCAATGCCGAGGCGCGTCAATTGATCGACGGCTTCGTAAGTGAGCGTGCCGCTGCGGCTGACCACGCCAACGTTTCCCTGCTTGTGAATGCGGCCGGGCATGATGCCGATTTTGCACTTGCCCGGAGAAATGATGCCTGGGCAGTTCGGGCCGATGAGGCGTGTTTTATTGAAGTCCACAACCGAGGCCACGCGAACCATGTCGATGACGGGGATGCCCTCGGTGATGCAAACAATGAGAGGGATCTGCGCATCGGCGGCTTCGAGAATCGCGTCAGCCGCGAAGGGCGGTGGAACGAAAATCACGGAAGCATTCGCGCCCGTGGTTTTCGCGGCATCGGCGACAGTGTTGAACACCGGGCGCTCGAGATGCTTCGTGCCGCCTTTTCCTGGGATGACACCACCGACAACGTTCGTGCCGTGCTCGATCATCTGCTGTGCGTGAAAGGTGCCTTCGCGGCCGGTGAAGCCCTGGACGATGAGGCGCGTTTTTTCATTGACCAGAACGCTCACCGCGCACCGCCCGCGAGAGCGACGACTTTTTCCGCGCCATCTTTCATGCCGTCGGCAATGGTGAAGTTCAATCCGCTTTCACGCAGAATTTGCTGGCCGCGCTCCACGTTGGTTCCTTCCATGCGCACGACGACCGGCACTTTCACGTGCAAATCCTTGGCGGCGGCAACGACGCCGGTAGCGAGCACGTCGCAGCGCAGGATGCCCCCGAAAATATTGATGAACACGGCTTTCACTTCGGGATCGCTCATGAGGATGCGGAAAGCGTTTTTTACCTGTTCGGCGGAGGCGCCACCCCCGACATCAAGAAAGTTTGCCGGCGAGCCGCCGGCGTATTTGATGATGTCCATGGTGGCCATGGCGAGGCCGGCGCCGTTGACCATGCAGGCCACGCTGCCGTCGAGCTTGATGTAGTTGAGGCCATGCTTGGAGGCTTCGACTTCGAGGGGATCCTCTTCATCGAGGTCGCGCAGTTCGCGAAGTTCCTTGTGACGGAAGAGCGCGTTGTCGTCGAAAGTCATCTTGGCGTCGAGGGCCACGAGTTTGCCTTCGCCGGTCAGCACGCAAGGATTAATTTCGAGCAGCGAGGCATCCGTATCGAGGAAGGCACGGTACAAGGCCTGAAGGAAGGGTGTGGCTTGGGTCATGACTTCGATCGGCAAACCCAGGCCGAAAGCGATCTTGCGGGCCTGATAGGGCTGCAAACCGACGGACGGATGAATCGTCTCGATTTCCATCCCGCCCGCGGCACTAGCCATGAAGACGACGCGGCCGGTGGCGCGATCGACGAGGAGGCCAAGATAAAGTTCGCGCTTGATGTCGAGGCCTTCTTCAATGAGCAGGCGCTTAACGATGCGGCCTGCGGGGCCAGTTTGCGGCGTGACCAGCTTCATTCCGAGGATGTGGCCGGCGATATCGGCGGCTTCATCGGCGGAGCGCGCCAGCTTCACGCCGCCGGCTTTGCCCCGGCCGCCCGCGTGGATCTGCGCTTTGACGACGCAGATTTGGGACTTCAAGCGCTGCGCCGCTTCGCGGGTTTCTTCCTTGGTAAACGCAACTTCACCGCGAGGAGTGGTCACGCCATAACGCGCAAGAATCGCCTTGGCCTGATACTCGTGAATCTTCATCGGGGTTCCCTGTTCCGCATGACCAAGAAGCAGTCACTGCGCATGTGACCGCTGAGCGGTCAATGAACGTGCGGCCACGAAGTGATCAATGTCTGTGCGGCCGCGAAGCGATCCATGTCTGTGCGGCCGCAAAGCGGCCGACGAGTGTTAGAATTTTGCAGCTACGCAAAACATAGAAGTTTACCCGGAACCCCAAGACGGAGCAAGGATACGCAAAATGACGCTGCAATTCATGGAACGATGCGAGCTTCTTCACACGCGCCGCCGCCCCGCTGCGGCCGCATTTTAATGGCAATTCCTCTGATCGATCGCGTGGAAGCCGGACGCCTCCTCACGCGCGCGGAAGCCGAAGCGGTGATGGAAGAGTTGCTTTCGGGGCGCGTCGAGACGCCCGAGATTGTGCGGTTGTTGAGGGCGCTCAACCAGCGACCCATTCAAGTGCAGGAACTCGCGGGGTTCGCCAAAGTGATGCGGCGGCACGCCACGCGCGTGTTTGCAGAGGGTGAGGCGCAGCCAGCGATGATGGTGGACACATGCGGAACGGGCGGCGACAGTTCGGAGACGTTTAATATCTCGACGGCCGCGGCGATTGTTGCGGCAGCGGCGGGAGCGCGTGTCGCCAAACACGGAAACCGCGCGGCCAGCTCGCGGAGCGGTTCGGCAGACGTGCTGGAAGCGCTCGGGGTGCGGATCGATCTCCCGTTCGAACGGTATGGGCGCGCGATCCGGGAGATTGGCATCGGTTTCCTGTTTGCGCAGGCGGCACACACGGCGACGCGGCATGCCACTCCTGCACGGAAACAGATCGGCGTGCGGACAGTCTTCAATCTACTGGGGCCGCTCACCAATCCTGCTGGGGCACAAGCCCAGGTCCTCGGCGTTTTTTCAGCGGAAGTGATCAACCTTGTGGCAGCGACACTCGCTGAGCTTGGTGTCGAGCGCGCCTTTGTAGTGCACGGCGCGGGGGGACTTGACGAAATTTCTCTAGCCGGGGAAACGCTGGTCGCTGAGGTCCGCGATGGGACGGTCCGGCGCTTTACAGTGACCCCGGAAGAGTTCGGCGTAGCACGCGCACCGCTCGAATCCCTTCGTGGCGGAAGCGCGGCCGAAAACGCCGCGATCATTCACCGCGTGCTGGCAGGTGAAGGCGGTCCACCACTCGACATCGTAGTGATCAATGCGGCCGCCGCGCTTGTTGCTGCGGGTAGCACCGCTAATCTCCGGGATGCAGCGAACCTTGCGGCCAAGACCATTTCGTCTGGCGCTGCGGCCGAGCGACTCGCGGCACTGGTTGCCTTCACAAACGCAGACTAGCCGTATTCAGCCAAAACGAGAATCTGCCTAAAGATTTTGTCCGATGCAATCAACTATTCCTGTTGCTGGAGGCAGCGCACCGCGTAGATGAAACAGGCCAGCGCAAAAGCAACGAATCCAACACCCTCCAGCAAAATCGAACGAAAATTTCCGATGCCGATGGAGGTGAGCCGCAACCAATCGATCTCCCAGGTAATGGGGTTCAGGAGCGCGGCCCTGCGGAACCATACGGGAAGAGGTTCGAGCGGATAAAACATCGAGCTGGCAAACATGAAGACGAAGTAGAAGACGCTGGTAACGCTATTGAAGACATCGTTGCGCTTCGTCTTGAGAGCGAAAATCGCATAAAAGAAAAACCAACCCGCGGTGCCAACGGCCATGCCGGCCAGGAGCAGCGGCAGTCTCGGCCAGTGCACGCGAATGCCGAGGAGCAGGCGGCCGACGGCGAGCGTAAGCGCGGCCTGTAGAACGGCGATGAAGACATTGAAGATGACTTTTCCGAGCAGGTATTCGCTGCGGCTCATCGGATAGGTGAGCATTTCGTAGAAGATGCCGTTGTCGCGGTCCAGGAAAAACGACCAGGAAGTATTGGAAGCGATGGCGAAGCTGGCCATGGCCAGAATTCCCGCGAGAAAGAATTCGTTGTAGTTTACGTTGCCAAGCCCGGCGGGAGCGCCGAGCGCGGAATTGACGCCCACACCGAAGACCAGCATGTAAAGAAGAGGAAAGAAAAGATCCCAGAAGATAAAGGTAAAATTCGTGGCGCGAATTTTTGCTTCGCGATACACAACGGCGGATAGTGCGCTCATGCGATGTCTTTTCCTTCCTGCGTCGTTAATTCGACGAAAATATCTTCAAGGCTGGCGCCGCGCACTTCCACGCGCAGGACACGCCGGTCGCGAGAAAGCGCGCTGACAATCTCCATGACGCGGCCTTCTTCGGTCTTGATGGTCAAATCGATGGTATTGGCATCGATCGAGGAGCGGATGGGGACAAGGGTGGCGACCTCGGCCGCGATTGTTTCCGGCAGACAGTCGAAGGCCAGCGTGATGTCGTAAACGCCCTGGGAAAGGAGCTTCAAGGTATTCAGGTCGCCGCGCGCGATCTGTTTTCCCTTGTTGATGATGAGGATATCGTCGCAGAGATCTTCCGCTTCGCTGAGCACCTGGGTCGTTAGGATGATTGTTCTGCCCTTCTCGACCTCGGCGCGCAGGCGATTCATCATTTGGCGTTTCAGGATGGGATCCATCCCGGTGGAGAATTCATCGAGGAAGAGCACGGGCGTTTCGACCATGAAAACTTTGGCGACCTGCACGCGCCGGCGAAAGCCTCCGCTCAAGTCTTGCACCTTGCGGTCCACTTCCGCGCCAAGCTGAAATTCTTCGATCAGCGCACTCGCGCGGCGAGCCGCCATCGCTTTGTCCAATCCCTGGAACCGGGCGTAGGTGAGCAAATTGTCTTTGACGGATAGAAAGAGCTCGACGGCGGTCTCCTGAATCACGGACGAGATTCGTTTTCGCACTTCGAGCGGCTTCTTGACGGCGTCATAGCCCAGGATCTTCGCGGTGCCTTCCGTTGGCCGCGTCAACGTGGTGAGCATGCGCAAGAGTGTCGATTTCCCCGCGCCATTCGGCCCGAGCAATCCGAAGATGATTCCGCGAGGCACGCGGAAGCTCATGCCATCCACAGCGCGGACCGGGGCTTTCCCACGCGAGGCGTACACTTTTACGAGGCTTTCGACTTCCAGCGCAAACTCGCTCATATAAGGCTCCATAATGATGCCGCGGGATTTGCACACCGCGGGAAAAAATCGACGAACGAGCAGAGGCCTTGCGGGTCAGATAGAATCGCTGGCAGGCCACGCCGGGCCAGCAGCGGGGCTCTCAGGCGGTAAAACCACCGGCAGCGTCAGAGGAGAGATACTTTGAGGAACATAGCAGTCGCTCTGTTGATTGCCCTTTTACCGTATCCGGCACAGGCGCAGAAGTCAACTGCGCCGACACCCGCGCAGGTCGTACAGGAAGTGCGGGATTACCGCATGGACAACGAAGACCGTATTGTCCGAGAGCTAAGCGAGTTTTTGGCGATTCCCAACATTGCCAGCGACACACCCAACATTCAGAGGAACGCGGCGCACCTTGTCGAGATGCTTGAGGCACGCGGAATCGAAACGCATCTGCTGCCGATCAGCGGACGCGGGCCGGTGGTGTTCGGCAAGCTGCTCTCGCCGGAAGCGAAACGCACGGTGATTTTTTACGCGCATTATGACGGCCAGCCGGTCGACCCGGCGGCATGGACGGACGGAAAACCTTTTGAGCCGGTTCTTCGCGACGCAGCTATTGAGGCCGGAGGAAAGCGGATTCCCTTCCCTGAAAACAGCGCGCAGCATCGCGCCGTCTATAACGATAACTGGCGAATCTATGCGCGGTCTGCTTCCGACGACAAATCACCTATCGTGGCACTGCTGGCAGCGATTGACGCGCTTCGCGCCAAGAAAATCCCTCTGGCAGTAAACCTGAAAGTCATTCTCGAAGGGGAGGAAGAGGCGGGTTCGCCGAATCTGCAGCGCACGCTGGAATTGCACAAGAATCTTCTCGGCGGAGATTTACTGATCACGGGCGATGGGCCGGTGCATCAGAGCGGGCGTCCGCTGGTTTTCTTCGGCAACCGCGGCGAGACCGGGATTGATGTCACGGTGTACGGGCCAGTGCGCGCGTTGCATAGCGGGCATTATGGGAACTGGGCGCCAAATCCAGCGATGGAATTGTCGCGGTTGCTGGCGGCGATGAAAGACGCCGATGGGCGCGTTCTAATCGAAGGCTACTACGACGATGTCGCACCGCTTGGAGATCTCGAGAAAAAGGCGCTGGCCGAAATGCCGGCGAACGACGCCGATCTCGAACGCGAATTGGGCATCGCGAAACCGGAAGGCGGGGGGAAGAAGCTCGTGGAACTGCTGACGCAACCTTCGTTGAACATTCGCGGATTGCGCAGCGCGTACGTGGGAGATCAGGCGCAGAATGTGGTGCCGGATCGCGCCGAGGCTTCGCTCGACGCGCGGCTCGTGAGAGGCGAGGACCCGCAGCAGAAATTTGACCAGATTGCTCTGTTCATCCGGAAACAGGGCTACTGGGTGATTGATCGCGAGCCGACGATGGAGGAGCGGCGCACGTATCCGCTGATCGCGAAAGTCATCAATCAGGGCGGCTATCGCGCATCGCGGACGCCGATGGATTTGCCGGTTTCGAAAGCGCTGGTGCAGGTTGTTCAGGCCGCGACGGGCGGCACTGCGGTGATCGCGCCGACACTCGGGGGCACGGTGCCGACGTACATTTTTGAAGACCTCGGTCTGCCGTGGATCGGAGTGCCCATCGTGAATTACGACAATCACCAGCACAGCTCCGACGAAAACTTGCGCCTTGGCCACCTTTGGCGCGGGATGGAAATTTACGGCGCGATCCTGGCGGGCCTGAACTGGTAAACACTACAACGACAGGAAGTTCTTCAGGAGTTGCTTGCCGGATTCGGTGAGGACGGATTCCGGATGGAACTGCACGCCTTCGATTTTGTGACGGCGGTGACGGAGGCCCATGATGATGCCGTCGCCGGTCTCGGCGCTGATGGTCAGCTCACGGGGCAAAGATTTTTTCTCCACGATGAGGGAATGATAGCGCGTTGCCGTGAAGGGATCGGGTAGCTTGCGGAAGATGTTCTTGCCGTCGTGATGGCGGTGCGCGGATGATTTTGCCGCCGAATGCAGCACCAATGGCCTGATGGCCGAGGCACACACCGAGGATAGGAAATTTTCCGGCCAGGCGCTCGACCAACTCGACGGAAATGCCCGCCTCCTGCGGCGTGCACGGTCCGGGAGAAATTACGATGCGCTCCGGTTTCCGGCGGATGATTTCTTCGACGGAGATTTTGTCGTTTCGGTGCACTTCGACCTGGCAACCGAGTTCGCCGAGATACTGCGCAAGGTTGTAGGTAAAGGAATCGTAGTTGTCGAGCAGGAGAATCATGATGACTTCCTCGACCGGCTTCTTTTCTGGGCTGATTCCAGCGCGGTCAACAGCGCTTTCGCCTTGTTGACGCTCTCCTGATATTCGCCCTCCGGGGTGGAATCCGCAACTATGCCGCCGCCGGCTTGCACGTAGGCTACGCCGTTCTTGACGACCATGGTGCGAAGGGCAATGCAAGAATCAAGATTGCCTGAGAAATCGAGATAGAGGATGCCACCGGCATAAATCCCGCGGCGCGTGCGCTCCATCTCTTCGATGATTTCCATGGCGCGGACTTTGGGCGCCCCCGACACGGTGCCTGCCGGGAAACAGGCCATCAGCGCGTCGAAGCAATCGACATCCTCGCGCAGGCGGCCGCGCAAGCTTGAAACGAGGTGCATCACGTGCGAGTAGCGCTCCACGGTGAGCAGCTTCTCGGCCTTCACCGTGCCGTAGTCGCAGACGCGTCCGAGATCGTTGCGGCCGAGGTCCACGAGCATGATGTGCTCGGCTCGCTCTTTTTCGCTCGCAAGCATTTCGCGTTCGAGGCGCTGGTCTTCGGCCTCGTCCTTGCCGCGCCAACGCGTTCCGGCGATGGGACGATAAAACACATCGCGTCCCTGCACCTTGACAAGCATTTCCGGCGAGCTGCCAACCACAGAGACGTCGTTGAGCTGCAAATAGAAAAGGTAGGGCGAGGGATTCAAGGCGCGCAACTCACGATAGACTTCGAACGGTTCCGCCTTGGTCTTGACGGAGAAACGCTGGCTCAGCACCACCTGGAAAATGTCGCCCGCGCGAATGTACTGCTTTGCTTTTCGAACCGCGGCTAGGTATTCCGCGCGCCGAAAATTTGAAATCACTTTGAGGGGAGACTGTCTCTTTGCTTTCGATTGTTTTTTGGGGCCTTCCGCGGCAACGGGTTCTTCGAGGAGACGGCGCGTCTCTTTGATATCGCGCACGGCGGCGTTGTACTTCGCGCGGAGGCTGCCGTGTCCATCGGTGAAGACGTTGCGAACGATCCACAACCGGTGCTGCACGTGATCGAAAACGATGAGGCCGTGATAGAACATCAGCATCGCGTCGTAGAGGCCGATTTCGTCGCGCAAACGCTTCGGCAGGCGCTCGATGAGCCGCACCATGTCATAGCTGAAATAACCGATGGCGCCCGCGACCAGCGGCGGCAAGCCCGGCAGTCGCATGGGGCGGAAACGCTCGACGCGCTCGCGCAGGAACGAGATGGGATCGCGTTCCTCCCACACGATGCGGTCGCGGCTCTCCAGTACGCACGCGCCGCTGGCGTAGCGGAAAACTTCCTCCGGGTGGGCGCCGGCAAACGTGTAGCGCGCGATTTTTTCACCGCCCTCCACGCTTTCCAGAAGGAAGGAATATCGCGCGCCCTGAGCGATTCGTAAGTAGGCGCTCACGGGCGTCAGCAAATCCGCAGAAAAAACATCATAGACGGGGATGAGGTTTCCTTGCTTCGCGAGGCGCTGAAACTCGTGGAAGTCCGGCTGGATCATCAAAGTGATTTCGCAATCGGCAGTCTACAGTTCACAGTTAAGGCGCTTATTATTGCATTTCTGAATTAAGCGCGCTGGCGCGACTTCTCTTCTGCGCGCAAGGCGCCGAGAACGGCGCGCCGCATGGCCGCTTCCGGCGCGCGCCTTTCGGTCCATATTTCCCATTGGGCCATGCCCTGCGCGAGAAACATTTCAACACCGGAGACAGTGGCGATGCCTTTTTTTGCGGCGATTTTCAAGAGCTGGGTCCTCTGCGGCCGGTAAATCAAATCCATGACGATGCGACAGTGTAACTCGCCGGGTGCCAGGGGCGAAATTCCGTCGTGCGGATGCATCCCTAGCGGAGTGGCGTTCAGGACGGCATCAAAATGCTCGCCACGCAGAGCGCGGCGCGGCACAACTTCTCCGCCGACGGCACGCGCCAATTCTTTCGCTGCTGTTTCTCTCCGCGCACAGATCGCAACGACGGCGCCAGCCCGTTTTAATGCGAATGCGGCGGCCCGCGCGGAACCACCGGCCCCGAAAATCAGCGCCCGGCTTCCTTTAATTCGAAGTTTCTTTTCCAGAGAACGAAGTGCGCCGACATAATCCGTGTTGCAACCATAGAGCGAACCGTTGCTGCGCACCATAACAGTATTCACCGCGCCAATCTCCGCAGCCAATGGCTCGCATTCCTTCAAGTGTTTGAGGATGGTCTGCTTGTGCGGCAGTGTGACGCTGAAACCGCGGACCCCAAACTCGGGAACGGCGGCGAGAAAATCGCCAAGTTGATGCACCAGAAATGGGAGGTAAACCGCATCAAGGTGGCGCGCCACGAAGCCGGTGTTGTGCAGCAACGGCGAAAGGGAATGACCGACGGGATCGCCAATCACTCCGTATACACGAGTTCGGCGATTGAGCGCGTGAGCGCGATAGAGATGGGTCATCTCCTCGAGCGAAACCTGGCCGGGCGCAGTGGCCTCAGCGACGGGCGCGTATGCCAGCGCACTCCCCTCCCGCAACGCCAGGACGCGCGCGGGCAAGCCGGCTTCTCCCATCGGAATAGCAACGAAGTTTTTGGAACGCCGGGCCAGTTTCAGCAGACGAACGCTGTCGGCAATGGTGTTCGCTTTTGCCGCGATCTTTACGGCATCGGCCCCACCATGGGCAGGAGGACTCACACTTCGAGGCAAAACCGGCGTGCGCTCAAAGTCATGTACGGAGAGTAGGACTCGAGGTGGCACGGGATATTCCCTAACAGACTGGTCCGGAAGCTTACGCAGGGTTTCAACTTCCAGATCGCACCACTGGCAGCCGGCCTCGCGAGCCTGCATGAGCCAGTAAAGTTCACGGTCAACGTCCCCGGCAAGCTTCCCGCGACCCTCACGGCGGCGGCAGGTGGCGAGAAAGGTGGCCTTCTTGGGCGTGCTCGTCTTGAGCCAGTTGAGGAATCGGGAGCGCTCTGCGTCACTGCGCAGCCAATCGAGGCGCACCTCGACGGTCTTGGTTTCCTTGAGAGCGCAACCAACCTGCTCCGCCATCTCGGCCGCCGTGGAGCCTGCCACAACTGCGCATATGCGCCCTACGCCCTCACCGAAGACACTCATACGCCGCCTTGTGCTCCCAATCCATTGAAAATACAGCCAGTAGTATGCAGTATCAAAAGTGTAAAGCAACCCCAGCCTATCGGTTGACGCGTGGGGTTGCCCCTGTTACTTTCGCTAAGAAAGTCCTCGCACGGCCCGTAGGGCGTGTCGTCGAAGGAGTTATGGAATGCGCGCTAGAATAGCTGCTTTGTGTCTCTCGGTTTTTCTGGGAGCTGCGATGAGTTCGGCACAAAACGCACCCCAGGCTGCTCCGGTAATCCCCCAAGCCGACTTTAGTGCGGTGAATTGCTCGGGTTTCGTGACGGACCAGAGAGTGCCCGACGACATCCAGCTGGTTTCCGGCGAGCAATCGAATTACAAGCTTTCTTGGGCGCGCGGCGACTATGTGTACATCAATCGCGGCCAGGACAAGGGCGTTCGCGTGGGCGACCGGTTCTCGGTTGTGCGGCCGGATGAGGACCCCACGAACGTGCAATGGTTTAAGTGGCAAGACAAGCTCATGAGAGCCATGGGGACTGCCTATCTGGATGCGGGCCAGCTTCAGGTGGTGAATGTTCAGCCCAAAGTGTCAGTCGCTGAGGTCATCTTTTCGTGTGGGTATATGCAGCGCGGAGACATCCTGCGACCGTACCAGGATCGCCCGGCGCCCCCTTTCAAGGACTCGACCGGCTTCGATCATTTTGCCCCGATCAGCGGGAAGCACGTGGCCATGCTGGTCAAAGGGAAGGACCACTCAAGTTCCTACGGCAAGTACAGCTCAGTCTACGTGAATCTGGGAAGCAACCAGGGTGTGAAGGTCGGGGATTACTTCCGAATCTTCCGGTATCAAGGCTCGATGGCCGAGACTGTTCCGCAGATGAAGGGTTATCAGTACACCATGTACGGCTTCGGGAGCGCCCCGAAGCGCTATGAGTGGAACGACCTGCCCCGAGAGGTGCTCGGCGAGGGCATTGTCATCAACGTCAGCCGAAATTCATCTACGATCCTGATCACGTACAGTTCAATCGCTCTCTATGCGGGAGACTACGTCGAAATCGAGTAGACGCCCGGCATCCCTCAGAGTGGTTCAGGCCCGCTACGGTTTCCCGCGCGGGCCTTTTCTCTTGTCGCACTTCTTTGGAGTCGAGCTTCCCAGAAGAGCGAGAATCCTCACGTTCTTTCCCGGTGGGAACTCTCCGAAAAGACTTCGCAGGTAAATCCGAAGATGCGCGCCTCCGGGTCACGCCAGGCCTCACGGCGCAATCCGGCCTTGCTGCACGTCTCCTCCAAGAACTGCTCGCGGGTCAGTTGATGCTCGATCGCAACCTGCGGGAGAAGAAGCCCGCGGCACGCGTGTAACACCACCAAAAGTCCGTGGCGGCCAATTTCGATCGATTCGGGGGCGATTGCCTCCAGAGACGAAAGCAGCGAGATTTCGATATTCAGATCGGCAAGCTGTTCCTTCCTCAAAGCGGCAAACCGTGGATCTTCCAGTGCTGCGCTGGCGGCGCAGCGGACAATGGCTTCTCCCAAAGGCTCATTCGCCTCGACGACCCCGATGCAGCCCTGCAAACGTCCCCGCACATGCAGGGTCACAAACACGCCGCAGCGCTCCGCGAAGATTCCTTCACGCGGAATCGAGTCCAAAAGCTTGCGATTGGAGACGGCTTCGACCACAGCCGCGCGGGCAAGTTGCAGGGCGGCGCGCCGGCTTTCTTCAGAGAGGGACAGCATCCTGAGGCTTCTTGCGGGCTTCCAGCATCCGAAGGCGTCGGCGCTGCTTGATGCTGTCGTCGACGTGGCTCCAGAAGCGCCGGAAATATTGCGCGGCAGACACCAGGGCGCTGATCACCACCAGCCAGAGCAGAAAGAGCGCGAGCGGCTTCAGAGAAGGATGTCTTGCGCCGGCAATGAGGACCGCTACAGCGCAAACCTGCAACACCATCTTGGTCTTGCCAAGAGTAGAAGCCGCGATCGTGAAGCCTTCCGCCGAGGCGATGTTCCGCAGCCCGAGGACTGTGAATTCACGCCCGATGATGATCACCACCATCCACGCTTTAACAAGATGCATGTCCACGAGAGCTATGAATGCCGCCGAGATCAGCAGCTTGTCCGCGATGGGGTCAAGAAGAATGCCCAGCGTGGTGATTTGCATCCGCCTCCGCGCCAGGTAACCATCCGCCCAATCCGTAGCCGCCGCCAGCAGCAGGATCAACACTCCCCAGACCTCGAAATGCATGGTGACGCCCCAAAGCGGGACGTTGGGGCTACGGGTCAACAGAATCACGATGAGGACGGGAACAAAAAAAATCCGCAACAGAGTCAGTGAGTTAGGCAGATTCATGGGCGCATGACGACGGGGTGGCGCCACGGGGCTTCAGCCACCGCAGTTTCACTATAGACTTCGGCTCAGAATGCGTCAACACGCCCGGGTGCCACGGGGAGAGGCCCTAATGCATCGGCATTCGCGTCTGCGCGAGGAACGCCGGCACATGCGACATTCAGCGCCTCCAACGGAGGTAGCGGTACCATTTCGTAAAACCGTTGCTGCAAAGCTGTGCAAATGTGCGAGCATGCGCCTCTAGCAAGGCGGATCAGCATCCCCATGGTTCGCGGCCCAAGAACGCAAGCAACATGCTTATTATCTATGACTTACAATGGTACATCTTTTGGATAGTAGCGCGGCTCCGCAGAAAATCGCGTGCCAATCTCAACGGCGAATCCGCAGTTTCCACAAGGTTTTCCACAGGGAGTGAGATACGGGCGCTCGCGAAAAAGTAGCGCCCGCAAGGACCGCAAATGAGTCAAAACAGGGGTTTTCCGGTGCGCCCCCAGGGTTCGCGCCTGAAGACCGCATCCTGCGTCTCAGATTGCTCGCGGGCCGCGAAGGAGCCTTACGGGGAGCAAAAAGAGCGCACTGATAAGCCCAAGAACCCCGTGAACCGCAATACCCAAGACCCTCAACGGCAGCGTGAGCAACCACACGATGGGGTAGAGCACTAGCGCCAGCAGCGCGACGGGCCAGCACAAGATGAAAAGGATACACCAGAGAAAGAAAGCGGCCATTGCAACCTCATCCCTGGCGACGGCAAAGTGATCCCCGGCAAACCGAATCACTCGGTGAGCCGCGCCTAACCTAATTACGACAAAGAGCGCCGAGAAGTTTCCTCGACAGCATAGTCAGTCAGCCGCAGGCGCTTGGCGATGGACGCGGGGACCTCCGCATCGAGCCGCATGTGCGCATCGTCGACCTCCGAATGCAGGACCCGTCCGAGCGCATGGATCAAAGCCAGGGTGCGCCCTTCCGCCATCGGCAAACGAATGGAAAGCGTTACGACAGGATCCGTGGGCATCACCGCGTCCATGCGCCGCAACAAAGCGTCGATTCCTTCTCCCATGAGAGCGGACACGAGCACCGGCACGCCTTCCCCGCACGCGCTTCTTCCCGCATTGTTTATGAGGGCTTTGCGTTCCTCGGGAGTGAGGCTGTCGATTTTGTTCAGCACGTGAAGCCTGGGGCGGCCCTCGACGCCCAACTCGCGCAGAATTTGTTCGACCTCCTCGTCGAGTTCGTCGTGATGCGGGTTGGAGACGTCACTCACGTGCAAAATCAAAGCTGCTTCCTGTACCTCTTCCAGAGTGGCGCGAAACGCCGTCAGCAATCCTTTTGGCAGATCACGGATGAATCCGACGGTGTCGGAAAGCAGGACGCGGCGGTTCGAGGGGAGGCGCAAGGCGCGGATGGTGGGATCGAGCGTCGCGAACATTTTTGGGGAAACCAGGACTTCGGCACGGCTGAGCGCATTGAACAATGTGGACTTCCCCGCGTTGGTGTAGCCAACCAACGCAATGGTCCCCAAAGGGACTGTATTGCGCGCCTCTCGCCGCAGTGCGCGCTGTTTACGCACATCTTCAATGCTGGACTGAATCTTGCGTACACGCTCGCGGATCCGCCGACGGTCCGTTTCGAGTTTCTTTTCACCGGGGCCGCGCACGCCGATGCGTCCTGCACCGCCGCCCGCCCCACCTGCGCCGCCACCGCCGCTCTTGCCGCCAAGGCGGGACATCGCGGTTCCTTTTCCGGTCAGCCGTGGCAGCATGTAATTCAATTGCGCCAATTCGACCTGCAACTGGCCCTCACGGCTGCGCGCATGCCGGGCGAAAATGTCCAGAATGAGCTGCGTCCGATCGATCACGCGGCGTTCTGTGGCTTCTTCGATGTTTCGCTGCTGCATGGGGGAGAGGTTACTGTCGAAGATGATGAGCGGCGCTTTGTGTGCGGTAGCTTCCGCGCGGATCTCATCGAGTTTACCGCGGCCCACGAGCGTCGCCGGATCGGCGGTGTCGCGCAATTGGAAAACCGTTCCGGCGATCTCCGCGCCCGCGCTCCGGGCTAGTTCAATCAGCTCCGAAAGCGATTCACGGCCCTGCTCGCCTGCGGGCATCCCGGGGAAACGAGGCGCACGCTTCCATCCCACGCCTACGAGCAACGCGCGCTCTGTTGTCGAGACTTGGTGTTGGGTTTTCTTCACGGAGATCGGCCGGGAGTCATCTTGCGGATTGGAAGCATTCCTGACAGGACTCACCCCTGAAAGCAATTATACGCCTCTCTCTGCAGCCCCGCGACCCGCTTCCAAACCTTGCGACTGAAGCCACGCGAGAACGCCACCTTGCACGCCAGCATTATCACCAAAACCTGAGAACCAATGCACGCCCGGCTCTTTGCGAAACCAGGTGAGCTGGCGTTTGGCATAGCGCCGCGTGGCCTGCTGAATCGCTCCACGCGCTTCTTGGAGCGAAATCTTTCCGTGCAATACAGCACGCAACTCGCGATAGCCGATAAAATCGAAGGGTTTCGCATTTTCGCTCAGGCCACTTTCGAGCAACGCCTGCACTTCGCGCAACCAGCCCCGCTCCAGCATGGTGTCCATTCTGGCGTGGATGCGTTCGTAGAGCTTCTCGCGCGCGGGCATCAATCCAACTTTCAGCGCGCGCCAGTCTTCCAGCGGCGTGCGGCCCGCCAGATGCGCTTCGGAAATTGGCTTGCGTGTCAGTATGCAAACCTCAATGGCGCGAATGAGCTTCTGTTCGTCCGCCGGTGCGATTTTTTGGGCCGCTTCCGGGTCGAGTCTCTCCAGAACACGATGCAGATGGCCGGGCGCGTGTTCTTCAGCGCTCGCCCGCAGCCGCCCACGGAGTTCTTCCGAGCGCAGCGGAACGTCCGCGAGGCCTTCCAGCAGCACGCGCAAGTACAATCCCGTCCCGACAGTCAAGATCGGCAGGCGTTTCCGGTGTCGCAAGTCTTGCAGTGCGGCCAATGCCAATTGGCGATAGCCACCTGCAGTTGCTTCGTCTTTCGGATCGAGAACGTCGATCAAGTGATGCGGAATGCCGCGGCGTTCGGATGCGTTGGGTTTTGCCGTACCTACGTCAAACCCGCGATAGAGCTGCGTGGAATCGCAGGCCACCACTTCCCCGCCGAGCCGCTCGGCCAGCCATACGCCGAGCGCGGACTTGCCCGATGCCGTTGGACCAACGATGGCCACGAGAGGCAGAAGGGCGTTTTTTCCGCTCATCGAACGAGGAGATGCCGCGCTCGAACGAGAATGAAAATGAGCACGAAAAGAGCGAGGAGGAGACTGCCGAGAACCTGTTGGCGCGTGAGTTTCACTGATAAGCCGCTTCGATCGGCAAATTGTACAGGAAATAAAACCGCAGCTCGATATAGGGACCGCTGAAGGCCTGCGGCAGGGACTCGAACGGGTTGGACGAGCGAATGGCGGACACCGCGGCGCGGTCGAGCGGCTCTTTCCCGGAGCCTATGAGCCGCACCGGTTCCCCGGCCGGCACATTGCCGTCCTTCATGATGCGAAATTGCAACGCCACTCTGCCCCGGTCGCCGAGCATCGCCGATTCGGGCATCACCGCGTACCAATTCCGCCGCACGGCCGCGATCACCCGCGCCATGTAATCGCTGAAATCGACGCCCTCCGTGGGCGTCAGAATTTCGTAACCATTGCCATAGGTGCCCGCAGCGCCCTGCGATCCGCCGGCGCCCCCGCCGAGCGCTCCGCCCGTGCGTGGCATCGGACCAATCACCGCGCCCGCGCGGCCGCCTGTATTCGGGTTCCTCGCTGCTTCACGAATGGTGTCTTGAATCGAACGGTTGGGCGAACTCTTCGGCAGGATCAAACCGCGCTGTGGCTGTGGTGTATCCGGCGCTTCGAGTCTCAGCGCAGGCTTCGGAGAATCCGTCTTTGGTGTTGGCGCGGTCGGCTGAGGCTCAGGTTGCACCGCGTTCAACTTGGGTACTGGCGCGCTCGGCAGCTCTTTCACGGGGCGTTCCGGTTGCGGCGCCGGCGTCGGTTCAATGGGAGGCGCAACTTCCCGCAGCACCCGCGGATCGACGTGGACTTTGGGGGCGGGCTGAACGGGCTGCGTCAAGGGCTTGAGTGATTCGAATTTTCCGGGCGGAAGCAACAACGTCAACTGCTTGCGCGCGAGTTCGATCTCTTCCTGTGTCGGTTCGTGCGGAGGAAACAGCCTTGACTGCAGCATGAGCGCGGCAAAAAGTAGAACGTGGAACGCAAAAGACGAGAACCGCGTGATGACTTGCCACTTGGCCTTTTCTTCTCCTTGTTGGGGAGCAATCAGGTGAACTTCCCCGGTAATAAAAATATCCGGGTCCACGAGATCCTGAGGCACATGCAGCGGGTACGGGCTTGTTTCGAGCGGCGCTGCGCCCTGCGGCACGGCGATGCGCGCGTCCATATCCGTCGGTTGCAAAGGTGTCGAGAGGTCTTCCGTAACACCATAAGCTTCGCGGTTTATGTCGCGGGGTACGACCACGCGCGCGGCAATCGATTCGAGTGGTAGATTTGTGGGAATCGTCGAATGCCCGTTTAACTGCACGATGGGGAGCATCGCCGGGACCAGCGTGCGCTGATCCAGGGTGGTAGGACGGCGGCGCTGCGTCGCGGCTTCCGCGGCGGCGGGCGGACGTGCGTCAATCGGAACCAGGATCCGGGAGATCATTTTATCGTTTTCGCTTGTGTCGCGAACGCCCCTGCGTCGGCCACCTTGCGGTCACCCAACACGCCGATCGCTCTGCGATCCCCAATTACATTGACGCGCGCCGCGTGTTCCTGGATGCTTGCCATCACGCGGCCTGCCAGCTCCAGCGCCGCGCGCCCGGCGGCCCCGTTTGTCTTTGGCTCTTTACGCGTGCGGACGGCATCGACGAACGCTTCGAGTTCCGCATGCAAGGGCTCGACCGCAGGAGCATTTAGCTTCTCGAACCCAAATTCCGGTTGCGGGCCCGGTTTCTTCACGCCGATGCGGAGGGCGTCGCGGCGCGCATAGTCGAGCGAAATGTACTCGTGCTGCTGGAAAAAGCGCATCTTGCGCACCCGCTCGGTCGAGACTCGGCTCGCGGTGATATTGGCCACCGCTCCGCCCGCAAATTCCAGACGCGCGTGAGCGATGTCCACTTTGTCTGTCAGGACGGGGATTCCCACCGCTTTTACTTCCGTCACCGGCTCGTGGACCAGCGCCAGCAAAATATCCAGGTCGTGGATCATCAAATCGTAGATTACGTCCACATCGAGGCTGCGCGGCGTGAAGACGCCTAGTCGATGTACTTCAAAAAACAGCGGGCGGTTCAAGATCGGCTCGACCGCAATCACCGCAGGATTGAAACGTTCCACGTGCCCCGCTTGCAGAATTCGCGCGTTCTTTTTCGCAGCGTGGAGCAGCGCATCGGCTTCCGCGAGACTCACGGCCATGGGTTTCTCGACGAGAACGTCGAGTCCCATTTCCATCAGCCGGCAGCCAACTTCGGCGTGGGCAACGGTCGGAACCGCGACGCTCGCGGCGTCCGCGCGGCCGCGCAATTCCTCGAGCCTCTGCAAAGTTTGTGTCTGAAATTCTGCTGCGACTGCCGCGGCGCGTTCCGGGTTCTGGTCGAAGACGCCGACAAGCTCCGCGCACTCGAGTTCGCGGTACACCCGCGCGTGGTTGCGCCCGAATTCGCCCGCACCAACAACGGCGACACGAATCCGTTTCGATTGCTCTGTCGCCGCGTTCATTCTTTGTTTATTCCCCTGGGAGCCTGGCTTGGTTCCGACACCGCGGCCGGAGGAAACGCTTGGATCGCGATTCCCGCCCCATCCGCGAGCTCGATCAGTTTTGCGCGCTCAAAAAGCAGCGTCCGCCCGGCATCCACCGCCAGAGCGGTCGCGCCCGCACCCCTCATTTGTTCGATGGTGGGCAGGCCAACCACGGGTACATCAAATCGCATATCCTGCCCAGGCTTGCTAACTTTCACGACCACGAGCCGCTTGCCGCCCGCGATTCGCGCGGCGCGTGCAATGGTTTCATCGGTGCCTTCCATCGCTTCCACCGCCACGCACGCGCGCTCCGCTATCACCACGGTTTGCCCCACGTCCATTCCTGCGATGTGCCTGGCCACTCCGAGACCATACGCGATGTCTTCCGCTTCGTGCTCGTTCGGCCCGCGCCGCGTGAGCACACCTGGTTCCGGGATCAGTGGCTTGAGGAACAGCGTCGAATCCACAAGGCGGATGCCCTCTTCTTCCAGCACTCTGGCCACGGCGCCAATGAGCGCGTCCGTATTTCTGCACGGCAGGGAAAACAGTAGCTTCGCCAGTTTCCAGTCTGGACGAATGGAACTGAAGATCTTGTTGTGTTTCACCTGTCCGGCCATCACCGCCTGCGTCACGCTTTCCTGGTGCATCAGGTCGATGGTTTTGCTTAATTCTCCAAGGCTCACCCAATGCAGGCGCTTGGCAATTTTCTCCAGCTCCGGCGACGCCTCTTCCTTCAGGGCGATGACCGCCATCTCGATCCCCTGACTGCGCGCTCCTTCCAGGACCAGAAACGGAAACCGCCCGTTCCCCGCGATGAGTCCCCAGCCTGTCGTGTTGGTGTTTGCTTCGGGCATGCAATCAGTTGACGGGCGCGTTACTTCACAATGCCGCGTTCGGCGCTTTCGATGAATCTGATCAGTTCCTGCACATCCGCGGAATCGCCCAGCTTTTTCCTCATTTCGGCCAGCGCCTGCGAAGTATTCAGTTTCGAACGCAAAAGCAGACGATAGGCGCGCTTGAGTTTTTGCAAACGCTCCGGTGAAAACCCTTTGCGCTCCAGGCCAATCGTGTTGATCCCGAAGCTCTTGGTCTCGCGCTCGGTCACTACTCTTGAAAACGGCGGCACATCCTGCGTTATCACCGTGCTGGCGCCGATGTAAGCGTAGCGGCCGATCCGGCAGAACTGGTGCACCGGCGAAAACGCGCCTACGGTCGCAAAATCATCCACGGTGACGTGTCCCGCGAGCGTCGCCCCGTTAACAAACAGCGCTTGGCTGCCCACCTGACAATCGTGCCCGATGTGAGAATACGCCAAAAAAAAATTGCCGTCGCCCAAGGACGTTTTGCCGCCGCCTTTTTGCGTGCCTCGGCTGACGGTTACGTATTCGCGGAAAATGTTGCCGTCGCCAGCTACGAGCTCGGCGCGTTCGCCTCGAAAAGTGTAATCTTGCGGGTCGCCGCCGATCGCGCTGAACGCATAGAACGCATTGTTCTTGCCAAACTTCGAAGGCCCTTGCACCACGGCGTGCGGATGCAGAATGCAGCCGTCTCCCAGCTCCACGTCCTCGCCAACCACCGCATACGCGTCGATCTTCACCCCCTCGCCAAGCTTCGCGCTCGCCGCCACCACGGCCTGCGGATGAATTTCGCGCATCGTCATTTGGCGGATTCTTCCGCCTTGGCCGCAGGATCGCGATCCACCATCTTGCACATCAATGTCGCTTCCGCGGCCAATTGCCCGTCCACCGTGGCCTTTCCTTCGAGCTTGCAGAAGTCCCCGCGCCACGAAAGCACCTTCATTTCCACCTTCAGTTGATCACCGGGCACTACCGGCCGGCGGAACCGCGCGCCATCCACCGCCGCAAAGTAGAGCAGCTTTTTTTCACGGTCCGGAACTTCATGAAGAAGCAGCAAACCGCCGGTCTGCGCCATGGACTCGATGATCAGCACCCCCGGCATGATCGGCTGACCCGGAAAGTGTCCCTGGAAGTGCGGCTCGGTGATCGAGACGTTCTTCACGCCCACAATGCGTTTCAAACGCTCCATTTCGAGGATGGCGTCCACCATCAAGAAAGGATAGCGGTGCGGCAGAATTTTCTGTATTCCAACAACGTCCAGTATCATTCGCGCTCTCCGTTGCCGCACACCCCTTCGGCGGCCCCTGGCACTTCCCCGGCAAACTTCTGATTATATGCGAACCCCCGCCTCCGCGATATGCGCTCGCTGGCCCGGCATGTCACGAGCCACGCTCACAGGATCTTAACGAATACGGCGGTCTTTGCCGCGCCGAAGCAAGGTTGCCGCTTTTTCGCCGCGTTGCTAGCATGTCCGCACCATGCCGGAATTCAACCTCCCAAAAGAATTCTTGCGCCTTCTCAAGCCTTGTTTGCCAGACATGCTCGCGACTCTGCGTCGCTTTGTGATTGCCGAATCACCCAGTCTTGAAAAGGCAGCCGCAGATCGTTGCTGTGGCCTCATCGCTGAAGAATGGCGGAAGCGAGGCGCGCGCGTCGAACGAATCACTCAGAAGCATCGTGGCGATCATCTCCGCATCACTTATTCGCAGAATAAATCACGTCCTGCGGGTCAACTCCTCGTTTTAGGCCATTACGACACCGTCTATTCCACCGGGACGTTGCGGAAGATGCCCTTCCGCGTTTCCGCAGGCAAGGCTTACGGACCGGGCACCTTTGACATGAAGGCCGGCATCGTTCAGGCGCTTTTCGCATTGCAGGCGCTTCAACAAAACAACGTTATCCGGCGCAAGCGTGTTGTCTTTCTGTGGACCTCCGATGAAGAGATCGGCAGCGAGTCTTCCCGCAAACTCCTCGAAAGCGAGGCGAGGCGCAGCGATGCCGTCTTTGTTCTTGAGCCTTCCTTCGGCCCGCGCGGCCTGCTGAAAACTGCGCGCAAGGGCGTCGGCGAAGCAGAATTGATTGTGCATGGCC
>QHYF01000195.1:2378-13344 GCA_003224075.1 Acidobacteriota bacterium | reverse complement strand
TGCTTATCTCTTCGGGGATCGACTACTTCCGCGGAAATTTCCCGTCGAGTCCGGATGTAGATTCAACATTTCAACGCGCGCAGAAGCAGAACATCAACATCTGGTCCATCTACGCTCCCGATGCCGAGCACAGGTCGCGCGGATTCTTCCGCGCCTTTCGCGGGCAGTCGGATCTCAGCCGGCTTGCCGAAGAAACAGGCGCTGAATCCTATTATCTCGGCACCAGCGCTCCTGTTTCCTTCAAGCCCTATCTTGACGAGCTCGCCGTGCACCTCGCCAACCAGTATCTCCTGACGTTCAAAGGCAATGGAGGAGCAAAGGGGCGCTTCGAACGTGTTCGGATTACAACTGAGCTGCCACACGTCGAATTCCTTGCAGCTCCGCAAGTCTTTCTGCCCGCAGCGCAGTAACAGTCGAACTCGGTTCACTCGAAAAAACATAGGCGCTGGCCATGCGGTCGGCGCCTTTTCTTTGCGAAGGTATAACCGTCCGGCGCCTTCGATGCGGCTGGGCAGATTTTGCTATTCTTCAACGGCGGAGGAATTTTCAGTCGTCAGAGCCGGTGAGCGCCGCCGCTCGCGTGGAATCGCGGATCACCAGCTCCGGGTTCATTTTGTGCTGCGAGATATTCCAATCGCGCTTCTCAAGCCCCGCGTTGACCCCTTCCATCACGATATTCACCGCCAGGTTTCCCATCGCTTCCAGCGGCTGCCGCACTGTGGTCAAAGACGGCGCGGCCAGCGAAGACAGCGGCACATCGTCGAAACCCACCACCGAACAATGCTCCGGCACCTTCACCCCGGCCCTCGTCAGCGCGCGGATCGCCCCAAGTGCCGTCAGGTCGTCGAATGCCATCAAGGCCGTAAAACGCTTCTTCTTTTGAAGCAATTCTTCAGTAAACCGGTAGCCGCCTTCGAAGCCTGAGTTTGGGTCGAACGAATCCGGCAGTTGAAGGACTAGCGCCGGATCGATCTCCAGTCCGGACGAGTGGGCGAATTTCTGAATGCCCTTCCACCGCGGCGCGCTGTCAATCAGCATTTTCGGCCCGCGAATGAATGCGATCTTGCGGTGCCCCAGCTGGTGGAGGTGCTCGAGCGCGAGCCGCCCTCCAGCTTCGTTGTCCACCATCACCGAACTGACCGAATCTCCCGGCATCTCCCAGCCGATGGTGGCCGCAGTAATATTTCTTTTGCTGAGATCCGCGAGCAGGTGAATGTCCACGAAGAGCCAGTTGGCCACCACGATCAGTGCTTCGACGTGATGCTCGAGCAGCATTTCCAGGTACCGCTCGAAGCGGTTCTTCTGGTTATGAGCGTCCGCAAAAATCGGCACGTACGATGATTGATACAGCGCGTTCTCAATGCCCCGCAGGACCGGCGTGCAAAATGGGTCAGTAATGTCAAAGAACATCACTCCGACGCTGTGGCTCCGCCTGCTGCGAAGAAAACGCGCCATGATGTTTGGCCTATACCCGAGTTTCTTCGCTACTTCTTCGATGCGCTTCTTCGTGGTCGGCGCGATGTAGCGCGCCAGCGGCGCGTTGTTCAGCACGATGGAAACTGTGGCAGGAGAGAAGCCGCTGGCCTGCGCGACATCCCTCATAGTGACCGCCTGGTTCTTTCCGCTTTGCCGTTTCACCGGAATTACCGCCTCCGCGGCCATCATCATCCTTCCACAGTCGTCCAATATGCAACGGGTCCGTCTTGCAGCCGGGACTTCATTCCGGAGGCGCCTCAAAGGACAGTTGCTCGCGGAAGCCGCGCGTTTTCCACACGCCAAAGGCGATACCCGCGATCATCCAGATCGAACCAACAATCTTCGCCGGCCGGCTCAGGTTCAGCCACAACCCGAGGCAAATCAAAAACCCCAGGACCGGTGGAATCAGGTCGCCAAGCTTCTTTTCCTCCGTGCGAATGTAATAGCGCACGAGCGCCGCGGCGTTGACCCCCATAAACGCGATCAGCGCTCCAAAATTCAGCATCTCCGCGCCAAGTCCATAGGAAAGAAAGAATGCCCCGACCAGCACAATTCCACCCACGAAGAAAACATTGTTTCGTGGCACGCGATGCCTTTCGTCCACGGCGCCGAAAAACGATTTCGGCAGTGCGTTGCTCCGCCCCATGCCATAGAGCAGACGCGCGGCACCCAATTGCGCTCCCATGCCGGAACCAAAATTCGCCAGCAGCAGCGTGAACCCAACCACTGCGAATAACGGCCCCCAGGCGCGTCCCGCAACGTGAACGTAGGCCGTATCGACATTTGGGAACGCTTCCCTCGCGGGCCAGATCAGTTGCGCGATGTAGACTTCCGCGGCCGAAAGCAGCCCGATCGCGACGCACGTCAGTACTGTCGCCAACATGATATTCCGCCGCGGATTCTCGGCTTCTTCGGAGAGCGTGGAAATGCCGTCAAACCCGATGTACGTCAGCACCGCGATGGACGTGCAGCCAAACAGCGCCCCCGTGCTGAAAGTCGCCGGGTCATAGAACGGACGCGTAAAAAAGCCCGCATCCGCATGGGAGTGCCCGAAAATGTAGCGCACTCCGGCGGCAAAAATCACCACAATCACCGCCCCCATCCCAGCTGCCATGCCCGCGTTGATGCGCGCCGACGTTTTCACCCCACGGATATTCAGCAGCGTGAAAACCGACGCGAAGATGATCTTCCATCCCCACACCGGAAGGCCTGGCGCAAAATCATGCGCCTGTTGCGCGCACCAGATCGTGCAGATCAACGGGTTGAGCATGTAATCCATGACCATGCTCCAGCCGGTGACATATCCCGCCGCTGGATGAATCTCCTGCGCAACGTACGTGAATGCAGAACCCGCGCTCGGATACGCGCGCGCCATTCGTCCGTAGCTGATCCCCGTAAACAGCATCGCCACCATTGCGATCAGGATCGCCGTCACCACGTGGCCTTTTCCCCGTTCGCTCAGCACGCCGAAGACGGACATCGGCGCCACCGGTTGAATCACGATGACGCCGTACAGAATCAGGTCCCGGAGCGTGAGCGTTCGCCGCAGGCGTGGCCCGGAATCCGTGGTGGTTTCTTTGCCCAAGCCTCTCCCTCTTGCTGAGGAATTACTCGCGAAACTTCAAACGGCAATCCGCGTTTATTCGCGAAACCGCGCGTTTCTCCTCCCGTGCGCCACTCCGCAAGGCCCTTGTATTCAATCGTTTCAATCCAAACAGTTTGCGCAACTTTCCTCCTCCGCGCAATACCGAACCTCGGCGCTCCCGCACTTCTTATCTCATTCTTTGTCCTGCACTTTCGTACAGGTCGCGAAATCCTCAGGTGGTGTCTTATACTTCACTCACGGGATGATTCTGCCGTAACGCTTCGTGGGCCTTCGTAGTCTAATAATGTAAGTAGTGCGGGCCCCAAGAATGGACGGCGGATCGCAAGACAGTACCATGGGAGAGACTTCTATCACGAACAAGCGCAGTGCCGCGACAATCTTCCTCGCGCACCTCGGGGGATTCCTTTTTCTCGTTCTCGCCGCTTCCTGGCTGCGTCGCATTACTCTTCATCCGGACCCTCTCCTTCAGGGCTACCTGCAGGTCATCAGCGGCCTGCTCGCCTTTGTATTCGCCGCGGTCACCCTCGTTCGCTTCCAGGGCACGCAGGATCGCATCTCCCTGATTCTCGGCGCTGGTTTCCTTCTCTCCGGTGCAATTCTTACTGCCACAAGCGTGCTCTTCTTTCAATTCTTGCCTGACGCCCCCGCGCGGCTCCTTTGGGCGCCGGCGGCCTGGTGGGTTGGCCGCATGGTCTTGGCGCTGCTTTTTCTCGTGGCCTTGCTCGTTGAGCGGTTCCTCCCGCGTTCCCGTCATCCGCGGGGAGAGATCGCCGGAGCACTGCTCACGGTAATTGCTCTGACGTATGTGTTCGCGGCAGCGCTCCGTCATTTGCCTCCGGAGGTTTCTCCGCATCCCTCTGCTTTCTTTCCTGGCCCGCAACAATTGCTCCCTGCGGCCATTCTTCTGATCAGTCTGATCTGGTACCGCCGCCGGTTGAGCACCGATGATTCCGCTTTTGACCGCACTCTTTATGCCGCAGCTTGGCTGAACGTCGCCGCCCAGCTCTCCGCCGCTCAATCGGTGCGCCTGCTGGACGCTCCTTTTGTTTTTGCGCAGGCCCTCATTGTGATGAGCTACACGGTCGCGCTGGGCGGCGCGCTTCTCGATAACGCCCAGCTCTTTGAACAGGTCCACCATCTTGCTGTCAGCGATCCCCTCTCCGGCCTCGCCAATTATCGCCGCTTGCTCGACGTCCTCGAAAACGAGACGGACCGCACCGACCGCACCGGCCGGCCCTTCTCCGTGCTGCTTCTTGACCTCGATGGCTTGAAAAACATCAACGACGGTTACGGCCACCTTGTCGGCAGCCGCGCCATCTGCCGTCTGGCCGATATTCTCCGCATTCACTGCCGCGCCATCGATACCGCCGCGCGATATGGCGGCGACGAGTTCGCCCTAGTTCTCCCGGAATCAGAGGAAGGCGATGCCAGGCGCGTTGCCGATCGCATCCGCGAGGTCCTCGCCGGCGACGATGAGCCTCCGCGTCTCTCCGCGAGTATCGGCATCTCCATTTATCGTGGCGATGGCGAACGAATCGAAAAACTGCTTTCCGAAGCGGACCAGGATCTGTACGCGGAAAAGGCAAAGCGCGAAAAGCGCCTTCACGCGGTGCTCAATCCCCGCCGTCGTATCCCGAAGGCCTGAACCGTTCGAGCCGGCTCGTTAATTCTTTCGCGTTTTCGCGCAGCCGCGCTGTGAATTCCGGATACTCCTCTCGGATGGAGTCCGCGAATCCCGCCTTCATTTTCGCCCGGCTGGTTTCCGTCCACAGATTCAAATCGAATGCACTCTCCTTCTCGCGAGCTCAGAAAACCGCGCGGTTCTGCGTTGTCGCCTTCGTGTCCAGCGAAAAACGCGGCTCCGCCCGCGCTCCATCGAGCAACTGCCCGGCGACGTACTCGCCGGCCGCCGGCCCGTGCTTGTAACCATGCCCCGAGCCGCCCCCCGCAAACCATACGTTTTCCATTTCCGGATGCCGGTCGATCAGGAAATCCCCGTTCGAGGTGTTCTCATACTGGCAAACCCTCGTCTCCACGATCGGCGCATCGCGCAGCGCAGGGAATCGCCGCGCCACATACTTTCTCGCTGCTTCTGCCATTGCCGGTGAGACGATTCTCGACTGCGTGTCTGGGTCTACGCGCTCCCCATGCCTGTCAAACGCCATCTTCAACCCCCGGCTCTCAATATCCGGCATTCCATAGACTTCGTCCTCTTGGAATAACCACGTCGGAAGCGCAGGAGGAGCGAATCTCACATCGCCTCCGGGTATGCCAAAAAACAGAACTTCTTGCCGCGATGGAAAAATTCGCGAACCGAGAACGTCCGGAAAAACTTTGCCCAGCCATGGGCCGCAGGCAAAAACGAATTGCCGCGCGGGAATGCGCTCGCCATTGCGCGTGCCGATATGTTCCACACGACCCGCTTCTGTGGGATTGACCGCTTGCGCGCAGCGGTACTCCGCGCCAAGCCGGACCGCGTCTTCTACGACTGTGGCCACGCCTCGGCGCGCCATCAAAACGCCGCTATTCGGCTCAAAGAGCCCCCACTTGACGCCATCGAGCCCGATTTGCGGATAGCGCTTCTCGAGCTTCGCCGCATCCAGTTCTTCGTGCGCCACGTTGCACCGCTTCAAGGTCGCGCTCGTCTGGCGCAATCGCGTGTCGTCGTCCCCCGCTAACCACAGCACTCCGGTCTCGAGAAAGAGCGGCTGTTTCGTCGCTGCAAAAAGCTCCTTCCATTGCGCCAGCGAACGCTGCGCCCAGCGCGTGTACAGTTCATCCGCGCCGTAGCCCATTCGAATGATGCGCGACTCGCCTCCGGAACTCGCGCGCGCATTGGCCGGCCCGTAGGCATCCACTAACAGCACCCGCTGCTTGCGCCGCGCCAGATGCCACGCCGTCCACGCGCCGAAAACGCCCGCTCCGATGACCGCGACGTCGTATGCTCTCTGCCCGCCCATGGCTGGAGCATCCTATCGCAATCCCTTTCCCGGCGAAAAACTCTTCCGTCTAGCGCGCTATGGCGATACGATTTTGCGTTTTCTGTTCTTATCCAGGAGGTACGTGTGAAAGCGCTTGCTTTCGAGAAGTATATTCACTGCCAGCCAGCTTATTCTTATTTCTTCTGGTTTCGGCCCTCTATGCACAGAACAGCAATCATCCTCTCCAAACTCTTATCCTCAGCGTACAGGATCGACGAGGTAAGTTTGTTAGGGATATTCAGCGCGAGCAAATTGTCATTAAGGGACTGGCCGCGACTGTGCAGCGCATGGAACTCGACAATGCGCCACGGCGCATCCTACTGCTTCTTGACACTAGCGGAAGCATGGGAAACTACAAGTCTCTTTCTTGGTCAAACGTTGCGCACTTCGCGATCCGCTTCTCTCAGCAGCGCAAAGGGGACGATTCCATCGGTTTGGATACCTTTGCTGAGAAAGATGAAGTCTACGTTCCTTTCACGACTGATTCTCAGTCATTGGTTAAGCACATCGAAGCGCTGACTAGCTCAGGCAAAGGTAGGACGATGCTCGGCCTAGCACTAACTGAGATTCTTGCCCGCAGAGAAGGTGGACTCAGATTCGGCGATGCGATTATTCTTGTTTCCGACGGGGATCGCAGTGACGCTGACAAAACAGATTTTACCCGACTCCGTGATGACCAATCATCGGTCCTGGCTCAACTGAAGGGGTAAGCGATGTCTCAGGATTCGTAAAAGAGACTGGGGGCATAGAATTCAACGTCATAAACCCGCTGAAGGAAACTCAACCCTTCATTGGAGCACGTGTAGATCCAGAAACACTGGCGTCTACTGCCCAAGCTGCCTATACCTTTACGCAAGCTTATTATCAGCTGAGTCTGAAAATTGCAGATCCTTTACAGAAGCGACGCCAATTACGATTAGAAATCGTGGATCAACAAAAAGGGAAGATCCAGGGTTTGCACTTGAATTATCCACGCTATCTTTTGTCCTCTTCGACGAATTAACGGCGAGTCAGACGTGCATTGGCGACATTCGAGTGACCAGTGATACCATTTTGCGTTCTGCGCCCTAATTTCCGGAGGTATCTGTGAGAATGTTTCGCCGGTCCGTTTGTTCCGCCCTAATTGTATGCTTCCTGATTCTCCTCGCCGCGCTCTTTGCCAACGCCCAACAGAATGCTCCCCAAATCGATCCCAAGATTTACGGCGCCATGAAGTGGCGCCTCATCGGCCCCTTCCGTGGCGGCCGCGTCCTCGCCGTCACTGGTGTGTCCAGTCAGCCGAACACCTACTATTTCGGCGCGGTCGCCGGAGGCGTCTGGAAAACCACCGACGGCGGCGTCACTTGGGATCCTCTCTTCGATAAGCAGAGTACTTCTTCCATCGGCAGCATCGCCGTCTCCGGTTCCGACCCCAACGTGATTTACGCTGGCACCGGCGAAGCCTGCATCCGCGGCAACATCTCCTTCGGCGACGGCGTCTATCGCTCGAACGACGGCGGCAAAACCTGGACCAACGTCGGACTGAAAGATTCGCGCCACATCGGCAAGGTCATCATTCACGCCACGAATCCGGATGTCGCCTTTGTCGCTGCGCTAGGTCACGCCTACGGCGCGAACACCGAGCGCGGCATTTTCCGCACCCGCGATGGCGGCAAAACTTGGGAAAAGGTTCTCTACCTCGACGACCGCACCGGCGGCATTGACATCACGTTTGATCCGCAGAATCCCCACGTCCTCTTCGCCGCGATGTGGGAAGGCCACCGCACGCCGTGGACGCTCAGCAGCGGTGGCGATAAAGACGGGCTCTACCGTTCGAACGACGACGGTTCAACTTGGAAACGCGTCGAAGGCAACGGCATGCCCGAGGGCCCGCTCGGGAAAATCGGCGTGGCCGTTTCCGGCGCCGATTCGAATATTGTCTACGCGCTGATCGAAGCAAAAAAGGGCGGTCTCTACCGCAGCGACGATGGCGGCACCAACTGGTCTCTCGTCAACGATGACCACCGCTTCCGCCAGCGCGCCTGGTATTTCACCCACGTTTGGGCCGACCCCAAGGATTCGAACAAGGTCTACATTGCCAACACGGGTTTATTCCGCTCCACCGACGGCGGCAAATCCTTCGAACGCATCACCGCGCCTCACGGCGACCACCACGGTTTGTGGATTGACCCCGCGAATCCCAATCGCCTCATCAACGGCAACGATGGCGGCGCCACCATTTCCATCGACGGCGGCAAGAACTGGTCCACCCAGATGAATCAGCCAACCGCGCAGTTTTATCACGTCACCGCGGACAACGATTTTCCCTATCGCGTCTACGGCACGCAGCAGGACAATTCTTCCGTGGGCATCGCCACCGCCAGCGACCGCGGCTTCATCGATCGCGGCGACTGGGATGCGGTTGGCGGCGGCGAGAGCGGCTACGTGGCCGTCGACCCCCGCGATTCACACATCGTTTATGCCGGCTCTTACTTTGGTTACATCTCTCGCCTCGACCGCCGCACCAATCAGGTGCAGAACATTCAGCAATGGCCGCTCGATCCCGACGGCGAAAACGCTTCCGTCCAGAAATACCGTTACACCTGGACCATGCCCATCGTGTTTTCTCCCCACGATCCCAACGTTCTTTATCATTCGTCGCAATTCCTTTTCCGTTCGAACGACGGCGGCCATTCCTGGCAAACCATCAGCCCGGACCTCACCCGCAACGACAAATCCAAGCAGCAAGATTCCGGCGGCCCCATCACCAAAGACCAGGCCAGCATCGAGTTCTACGATCTGATTTTCACCGTCGCAGAATCGCCGAAGCAAAAGGGCTTGATCTGGGTCGGCACCGATGATGGCCTCATCCAGCTCACCCGCGATGATGGAAAGACCTGGGCCAACGTCACTCCCAAAGGCTTTCCCGAGTGGGCCATGATCAGCTTGATCGAACCGTCTCCGTTCGAAGCAGGCACCGCCTACGCTGCCATCGACGCGCACAAACTCGACAGTCTCAAGCCTTATGTTTTCAAAACCACCGACTTCGGCAAAACCTGGTCTCAAATCACCACCGGCCTGCCCGATGGCTCCTACGTCCACGCCGTGCGTGAAGATCCCAAGCACAAAGGCTTGCTCTACGCTGGCACTGAAACCGGCGTCTGGGTTTCTTTCGATGACGGTTCGCACTGGCAAGCTCTGCAGCTCAATCTGCCGACCACTCCGGTGCACGACCTCATCATTCACGGTGACGATTTGGTTGTCGCCACGCACGGCCGCGCCTTCTGGACGCTTGACGATCTCAGCCCACTGCGCCAGGCCAGCGCCGGGATCGCCGCCGAAGAAGCTCATCTCTTCACGCCTCGCACAACTGTCCGCACGCGCATGGGTCACGCGCGCCGGCGCCGCTACGCCATCGGCGAGAATCCGCCCGACGGCGCGATCCTCTACTACTACCTGAAGGAAGAGCCGAAGGAGCCGGCGAAACTGGAATTGCTGGATGCGCAGGGCAAAGTCATTCGCGCATTTTCCAGCGAAGAAAAGAAAAAGGAAGGCCCTGCTGAAGAATGGGAAAGGGATGAGGAAGCCGAACACATTCCAGCGAAAGCGGGCCTGAACCAATTCACGTGGAACTTGCGCTACGAATCTCCCAAGAAAATTCCCGCGGCCATCTACGACGAAGGTGAACCTACCGGCCCGCTCGCTTTGCCGGGCGCGTATCAAGCCCGGCTCACCGTCGCCGGCAAGAGCTTCACCGCATCGTTCGAAGTGCAGATGGATCCCCGCATCAAAACATCCGCCGAAGATTTGCGCAAGCAATTTGACCTGATGCTCAAAATGCGCGACCGCCAGGACGAAATGAACAAAGCCATCCTGGCGATCCGCGATCTCCGCACGCAGCTTCAAGCACTCGAAAAGCGCCTCGGGTCGAACGATCAATCGAAACCGGCTGTTTCGACCTCCGCCGATTTGCGCAAGAAAATCAGCGCCATCGAAGAAGAACTCATCCAGGTGAATTCAAAAGCGAGCGAGGACGAGCTCAACTACCCCACCAAGCTGAACAGCAAGCTTGGCTACCTGCAAAACGCCGTGGACAGCGCCGACGCCCAGCCCACCGAAGCCGAACTCGGCGTCTTCGCCGATCTCGACCGCCAGCTCGAGTCCCAGCTCGCCAAGTGGCGCGAGGTTCTTTCCAAAGATGTCCCCGCCCTCAACGACGCCATGCAGAAAAACAACATTCCGCTGATCGCCCCGGCGGCGGTTTCTTCGCGTTAGCGGCGAAACGCGGCGCCGATCGGTTTGGCCCAATGGGAAAGGTGATTGAGCGATCGTGTGTGCGTGGGGTCAAGGTGCAGCGGCGTGATGGAAACCGCGCCCGAAAAAATTGCCGCGTAATCCGTATCCGGCTCCACGTCCTTATCGATTCTTTGCTCGAACAGCCAGAAATAGCTGCGGCCGCGCGGATCTTTTCCCTCGCTAAGCTGGTTGCGCGTGATTTTTTTCGACTGCCGCGTGAATCTGACTTCGCCGCTCCACGGTTCCGGCACATTCACGTTCAGCAAAACTTGATCCGGCAGCCCTTCTTTCAAAATGAGTTCCGCCGCAGCCCGCGCCACGCGCGCCGAATTTTCAAATTTTACTTTTTCTTTTTTCGAGCACAGCGACATGGCCATTGAGGGAATGTGATGCAGCGCGCCTTCGCGCGCCGCGCCCACCGTCCCCGAGTAATAGACATTCTCCCCGAGATTCGCCCCGTGATTGATGCCGGAAATTACCATGTCCGGCTTTTCCGGCAAAAGTTTGTGCAGCGCCACCATCACGCAATCCGCCGGCGTCCCGTCGATGGCCCACTCCCGCTCCGCGATCTGATTGCACACAATCGGCTGGCGCAGGGTCAGCGATTGCGCCGTCCCGCTCTGTTCGC
>QHYF01000195.1:0-2369 GCA_003224075.1 Acidobacteriota bacterium | reverse complement strand
CGAAATCCCCGAGCGCCTCCGCCAGCGCGCGCAGTCCTTCGGCTTGGTACCCATCATCGTTGGTCAAGAGAATGTGCTTCATCGCTTTCATTTTTCTTCAGTGTACCTTGCAACCAGCGTCTGAGTATTTCTTGCTGACACCGCCCAGGTGCTTCCGGATGTCACCACGGACAGGCTCTAGCGGAACTGTCTTGCCGTACGCGGTGTAAGAATCCCCTTTAATCATCGGCAACTGACGTTCAAATGCCTGTTTCGCAGTTTCGTAGAACCGGCATTTGTCTTTGTCAGAGAGGTCCCCAAGAATTTCGTAAGCACCGCCAATTCCATATAGGTCGATGTCAATGTCTTCTACTTTTTTCTTATCGAAGAATCCCAGTGCCTTTTCCAAGTTCAGCTCTGCCTGGTGGACCGACTCATCTTTTGTCGCTGGCTTTTTGTACGCCTTAACGATGTAGCCGAACGCAATTTGTTCGTACAAGAACCCGTCGTGGGAAATGTTCCGACGGCTATCATTCATCCAAGTCTGGACGACTTGCACAGCCTTGTCGTACCGACCTTCCTTTTGCAATTCGATCATGCGATTAAGCACCTCGAACTGATTCTGCGGAATACGTGTTTCATGATAAGCAAGCCACGCAGCCAACGCGACGAGCGGCACCAGAAGCGTCAGGAGAAGAACCTTCCAAGGACGGGTCATGGTGGTGGACTTAAATGGTCGGGACGACTGGATTTGAACCAGCGACCTCACGCACCCCAAGCGTGCGCGCTACCAGGCTGCGCTACGTCCCGACCGAGCGACATCCACAAGGCTATCACCGCCGTTCGAGAAGCGTCAAGAAAGCGCGCAGCGTGTCGCGCAAGTCGAGCAGCATCTTGCGGCTCAATAGTTGCCCCGGTCCCTCGGCTGCCGCGCGAGGGGAGACAGCGTCTTGTTCCTTTGCGCCGTTGCGCTCGCGCAAGTGTCGGCGCGCGCCCGCGATGGTGAATCCCTCGTCGTACAAGAGCCGCTTGATGCGGAAGACCATGTCCACGTCTTCCTGGCGGTAGAGGCGAACGCCGCCGGGACTCTTCATCGGCTGGAGCATGGGGAATTCGGTTTCCCAGTAGCGCAGGACAAACGGTTTCAAGTCCGCCAGGCGGCTCACGTCGCCGATGCGATAAAGGCGCTCTTCCGTGGCGGTTCTTGTGGCGGTGCCGTTGCCTGGCATTTCCAATCCCTGTCTGGGGACGCCGCTATCGTAGCAGTTTGCGCGGGAATGATGTAGAGGGAGAAGCTCATTCGTTACCGCCAGAGGGTTTTTTGTCGCGCTTGCGGAGCCGCTGGACAAAACGGACGGGTGTGGCAGTGAAATCGAATTTCGCGCGAAGCTGGTTTTCCAGGAAGCGCTCGTAGCTGAAATGGAGCGGCGCCTTTTGATTGGTAAAAAGAAGAAACGTGGGCGGAGCGGTTTTCGCCTGCGTGACGTAGTAGATGCGCACGGGGCGCGCCTTCGGCGTGGTGCCGCGCTGGAGGTCAACTTCTTCCTTGAGCCAGCGGTTGAGTTCGGGCGTGGGGATGCGGCGGCGGCGCGCTTCCCAGGCTTGATTGATGAGCGGAAAGAGTTTTTCGGCATGTTCGCCCGTTTTCGCGGAGAGAAATACGATCGGCGCGTAGCTCAGGAATTTTAGTTTGGCGCGGATCATTTTTTCGTAGTCGAACATCAATCGCCGCGGATCGAAGCTTTCCGGTTTGTAGCGTTCGCCGGGAGCGCGCCTGGATTTACCTTTCGCGGTGGCGGCGTCGCGTGACGCGGCTTCGCGCGCGGCGGCCACGGCAAGATCCCACTTGTTGATCACGATCACGACGGAGCGGCCGGATTCTTCGGCGTAGCTGGCGATCTGCGCGTCCCCCTGCGTGACTCCCTGCTCGCCATCGACGACCAACAGAGCGACATCGCAGCGCTCGAGGGCACGGCGGGCCATCACAACGCTGAGTTTTTCAGCGACAAGAGTCGTTTTGCCCTTGCGGCGAATTCCCGCGGTATCCACGAAGCGGTAGTGATGACCCTCGCGCGTGATTTCCGTGTCCACGTTGTCCATGGTGGTTCCTGGCATGGGCGAGACGATGGAGCGCTCTTCGCCGACCATGCGGTTCAGCAACGTGGATTTCCCGACGTTGGGCCGGCCGATGATGGCGACTTCGACGATGCCGGGTTGCCTTTCTTCTTCGATGAAGGAGACAGCGCTGACGTGCGCAAGGGCGGCGTCCAGAAGGTCATCCACGCCGGTGCCGTGTTCGGCGGTGATCGGGAAAACGGGCACGCCGATGGAATGGAAGGGCGCGGCGTTGGCTTCTTGCGAGGGTGCGTCGATTTTGTTGACGGCAATCA
>QHYF01000194.1 GCA_003224075.1 Acidobacteriota bacterium | reverse complement strand
TGCACCTTGCCGCTGCTATTGAGGGCAGTGCAATGATCATCCAAGAGCAGGGCGATCATCTGGTTGTGATTCGCCAGACGGACCACGCGGTCTTGTCTGGCTATTTTGCGCGTGAATTGGGCAATGAGGTCTTCGCGCGGCCTGAGCCGCTGGAGTCCTTTCTCCTGGCCGCGACCGAGCATGATAACGGATGGAGCGAGTGGGAACTCCTCCCGCGCATTGACCCGGTCACGTTCGTACCATACAGCTTCATGTCGATTCCCACGCAAGAGCACATTGACCTGTACCAGCGGGGCATTGAACGCGTAGTGAAAGCAGACCGCTACGCCGGGCTGCTGGTCAGCATGCACTGCGCCGGACTTTATGATCGCACACGCGCCACGATGCCGGGATTTTCCGCAAAATACGTGAAGTCCCAGGAAGCGCCCATCGTCAGCGATCTGCTGCAGAGGCTGCGGCTCCAGCAATTGCGGCTCAAGGTGGATCTACGGGGGGATTCCGCGACAAAAGGTTTTGCCGATGAAAAATGGCTGCAGGCCAACGCGCAGCGCCTGGAGGCGCTGGACCGCCTCTCGCTCTATTTTTGTCTCGGGGCGCTCGAAGCCACGACTATTGACGCCGTGCCGGCCGACTACAAAGGCAGAGAAGTGGATTGGGATCTGCAACCGGAAGGAGACAACGCGGCGACGCTGGAACCTTATCCGTTCCGCCGCGATCCGCTGGAGGTCAGCATTCTGGTCCGGCGAATCCCGAAGCGCCGTTATGCGGATCATCTTGATGTTCAGAAAGCACTGGCGCAGGCGTCTTTTTTTGCCTTGAAGTTTACGTTGCGGGCCGGCGGCGCACGGACACGGGCGAACGGCGCCGGCATCTGATCGGGTCAACTGGCGCGCGTTTCCGGAAGCACCAGGGCCAGCAGGGCGGCCGCGCGGACAGAGCAAGCCAGCATCCGCGTCTTTCTGCCTTTAGTTTCCCGGATGCGTGGCGCGATCGATGCCCTCAGAGATTCGCAGAATGACCAGGGTCAACTCCAGCAGAACTCGTGAGACGAGAATGCTCACAAAGAGAGCCACGATTCCAACGACGAGGTTAATCAGTCCTTGCGCGGGGGATTGCTGATAGCCGAGCACGACGCAGGCGACCACCGTGATTCCGCCAGTGAGGATCCCGATGATATAAAGCAGCTTCACGAGGCGGCGCGTGAGCTGGTATTGGAACGAGAAGTCAAAAAGACCCGCAAAGAAGTTCTTATCGTCGGGCATGTAGCCTCCTGGCAAAAGATTCGAGGGGGTGAGCCGGGCAAAGAATTAGGTAAGGCTATTCGATGATATAAGTCAAGGTGCTTTAAGAGAAAGAAAGAGTTGGCGGAACAAAGCGAGAGAACGAAACGCGCCGGCGCTTTTTGACGTCCATAACAGTCGGGTGGGGAAAGCGGCCGGGTTCTGGTTCCAAATTCTTCAGGGAGAAATTCGATGAGTGGCCTCAAGAGGCTTGCGGTTTACTGCGTAATGTTGCTGGTCACGGGCCTTTTTGGATTGACGGTTATTTCTCTGCATGCGCAAACACTCGACGAAAACGCACTCAAGGGGATGAAATGGCGCCAGGTGGGCCCATTTCGTGGCGGGCGCGCCCTCGCGGTAACCGGCGTGGCGGGCGATCCCGAGACCTATTATTTCGGGGCCGTGGCGGGCGGTGCCTGGAAAACGGCGAACGGCGGGATCACGTGGACGCCGATGACGGACAAGACCGGGATCATGTCCGTGGGTGCGATCGCAGTGGCGCCTTCGGATTCGAACGTGATTTACGTGGGCACGGGCGAATCGTGCATTCGCGGAAATATTTCTTACGGCGATGGAATGTACAAATCCGTGGATGGCGGAAAGACCTGGACGCACATCGGGCTGGAAGACACGCGACATATCGCGAAGGTTATCGTGAATCCGCAGAATGCGGACATCGTGTACGTTGCGGCGCTGGGGCACGCCTACGGTTCGAATGAGATGCGCGGGGTGTTTCGTTCGAACGACGGCGGAAAGACTTGGCAGAAAGTGCTGTTCAAGGACAACAAAACCGGAGCGATCGATCTGGTGTTCGCTCCGAATAATCCGCACATTTTGTTCGCGGCGCTCTGGGAGGCGCAGCGCACGCCATGGAGCCTGACCAGCGGCGGGCCGGGGAGCGGGCTGTATAAATCCGGCGACGATGGCGCCACCTGGAAGCGGCTGGATGGTCAAGGGCTGCCGAGCGGAATTCTTGGGCGCATTGGCGTTTCGGTTTCCGGCGCGGATGGCAACCGCGTTTACGCGATTATCGAAGCGGAAAAGGGCGGCATCTACCGCAGCGAGGATGCCGGCGAGAGCTGGAAGCTGATCAATCCGGATCATCGCTTCACGCAGCGCTCCTGGTATTTCCATCACATTTTTGCGGACCCGAAGAACGTGGACACCGTGTACGTGCTGAATACGAGCGTTGCACGCTCGACGGACGGCGGACGCGCGTTCGAATTCATTCGCGCGCCGCACGGAGACAACCACGGCTTGTGGATCGATCCAACGCATCCGCAGCGGATAATCGTCGGCAATGACGGGGGAGCGAGCGTTTCGCACGACGCGGGGAAGAGCTGGACACCGGAGAACAATCAGCCAACCGCGCAGTTCTATCATGTGGCTACAGACACAGCCGTGCCGTACCGCTTGTACGGCGCACAGCAGGACAATTCCACCGTGGCGATTGTGAGCCGCAGCGACCATGGCGTGATTGACCGGCCGGACTGGTACGACGTGGGCGGAGGCGAATCGGGATTTGTCGTGCCCGACCCGCGCGATCCGATGGTGGTGTACGCCGGCTCGTACGACGGTCTGATCACGCGTTTCGACAAAAAGAATGCGCAACAGCGGGACATTTCCTCGTGGCCGCTGAATCCGATGGGAGCGGGCGCCGCGGAACTGAAGCGTCGCTTCCAGTGGACGGCGCCGATTTTGATTTCGCCGCACGATCCGAGCGTGGTGTATCACGGTGGGGAAGCGGTGTTTAAGACGAGCGACGAAGGAGCTACGTGGACGGCGATCAGCGGAGACCTGACGCGGAACGACAAGAGTAAGCAACAGTCGTCGGGCGGGCCGCTGACGCAGGATAATACCAGTGTCGAGTATTACGACACCGTGTTTGCGCTGGCGGAGTCACCTGTGGAGAAAGGAGTGATCTGGGCGGGCACGGACGACGGGCTGGTGCAAGTAACGCGCGACGGCGGGCAGCATTGGACGAAC
>QHYF01000193.1 GCA_003224075.1 Acidobacteriota bacterium | reverse complement strand
TCCCCGATTATTGTCATTCTGCTATTCTTCATCGCGCTCGGTCGGACGTGAGAACCGCGCGCAGTCGGCGCACCGCGTCGGGGATTTCCGCCACAGTCGCGCCGCCAAAGCCCAAGATGAGCCCTTGACGAGGGGTCGTCCCGAGATAGGAAGGAGAGAGTGGCCACAGCCACAGATTCTGGCGTGCGGCTCGTGCGGATATAACGCGGTCACGATATCCTTTTGGCAGTGTCACAGTCAGGTGCAGGCCCGCCTCGGCACCGTGCACCTGCAGGACGGAATCGAGTTCTTTCCTGATGCAGTTCACAAGGACCTCTCGGCGCCCGCCGTACACCAGCCGCATTCTCCGGATATGTCGCGAGAAGTGTCCTTCATTGATAAAATCAGCAAAAACGACTTGATACAGGTGAGACGGGCTCACGTCCATTGCATGGCGAATCGCTACAAAGTGCTCGACGAGGTCGGAAGGAATGACGATATAGCCCACCCGCAACGACGGAAACAAGACCTTGCTAAACGTACCGATGTAGATCACCCGCGACGAATGGTCGAGGCCTTGCAACGATGCTATGGGTTTGCTGTCGTAGCGATACTCGCTGTCATAGTCGTCCTCGACGATCCAAGATGCCGCGCTTTGGGCCCACTCCAGGAGCTGAAGACGACGCGAAGCGCTCATCGTCGCTCCAAGCGGATATTGGTGAGATGGCGCAACGTAAGCGGCGCGCGCCTTGCTGCATCGCTCGACGCCAACGGCTACGTCCAAGCCATCGTTATCGACGGGAACAGGTACGAGACGACATCCCGCCGCAGTGAGCATGTGCCGCGTCAGCCAGTATCCGGGTTCCTCAATCCACACCGGGCTTCCGGCGTCGAGTAAAACCCTGGCCGAAATATCCAGTGCCTGCTGTGACCCGCTGACAATCATGATCTGCTGCCATTCGCACCGTACTGAGCGCGCCGCTCTGAGATACGCACCAATCGCTTCGCGCAACTCTTTGAAACCCATCGGATCGCCGTACTGAAGCGCGCTTCGATGTAGATCTCTCCAATAGCGCGCGACGAGTTTCGACCATACATGAAACGGAAAGGCATCAACTGCGGGTTGACTGAGGCTGAACGCTCCATGGCCGCTCACCCACGCGGGTCGTTCATAGCGAGGAATAAGCGATGAGCGGCGCGCGATCGGTCGAGGCATTGCAAGCACTCGAGTCGACCTGGCGCTGTAATCTTGGGACGGAGTCAGTAGGTCTGGTAGGGAACTGGACACGAACGTTCCCGAACCTACGCGGCTCTTAAAATAGCCTTCCGCCAGAAGCTGAGCATAGGCGTTAAGTACTGGGATTCGCGAAATCCTCAGTTCTGAAGAGAGTGCTCGAGTTGACGGAATCCGTTGCCCTGCGCGCAGGTTGCCGCCGACAATCGCCGCGCGGAACGCGTCGTACACTTGTGAATACAGGGGCTTGCCGGCCTTCCGATCCAAACAAATAAGAGGCGAAAAACCGCTAGCGGTCTTCTTCATCGCCGAATCATAGTGGTCATAAGGATGTTGGCTCAAGTGGTTATTGTACCCGACCACTTTATGCGGCAAATTGAGTCAATTGATCGCGGCATCCGTCGACCCCTCAGCGGACTGCCCCATCCTATGTCAGCGGGTGCCGCTTGGACTTGGAGCTTTCGCGGTTAAGTACCCGTCTTAGGTTGCGTCGAGGATGGCTTTGGCCCATGACAAAGCATTCGCTTCGAGAATCGGCACGGAGCCTTGGGTTCTGAAATGCACATGGTGAACTGCGGCTTCCAACAATTCGCTCACGCTCACACGCCGGCTGCGCTTCTAGTCTTCTCGGTTTCGGCGCGTGTGTTTTGGCCGTATTTCGCCGGAGTGGCCCTCCTAGCAATCGGCCTCCCAATCATCATCAAGAACGAACTTCCGCAAGCACACGGGCTGGACAAGATCATGCCGTTTGGCCGTTTGTTCTTTGCGATTCCGATGGGGGTCTTTGCTTCGCAACACTTTACGGTCACCAAGCTCGTCGTGCTCCTGCTGCCCTCCTGGATTCCTGCGCACCTATTTTGGGTCTATCTCGTAGGTACAGCTCTCATCGCTGCGGCCCTGAGCATCATCCTCAAAAGGCAGGCACAGTTGGCGGCAACACTTTTGGGAATCATGTTCTTTCTATTCGTGGTGTTGCTGCATATCCCAAACGTAGTGGTCAACCCGCGGGATAGATTTGCGTGGGCGGTTGCTCTAAGAGATCTCGCCTTTAGTGGGGGCGCCTTTGCTTTCGCTGGAGCTCACATGAAGCCGCGGCCCACTGACGGCGTGCCCCGCCTCGTAACCCTCGGGCGCCTCTTCGTTGGCATACCAGCAGCATTCTTCGGCGTGGAGCACTTTCTACATCCCGAGTTCGCGCCCGGCGTTCCCCTCAAAAAACTTACGCCAACTTGGATTCCAGCGCGCCTGCTCTGGGCTTATCTTGCGGGGGCGGTCCTTGTTGCTGCCGGAGTAAGCCTCATCGTAAATAAGAAAGCACGCTTGGCAGCAACATATCTAGGTATCATGATTCTTCTTCTATGCCTCTTTATTTACCTGCCCATCGTAGTCGCCATCCCCTCTGACATAGGAAACGGGCTCAACTATTTTGCCGATACTTTGTTATTTAGCGGAGTTGCCTTGGTTCTGGCGGACGCGCTGCCAAAAGAAGATCATCCACATGTATGAAAAGACTCTATCTCGCATGCATGATCTTCTCCCTCAGATCGAAGGGATGCTAACAAAGCCGTCCAGGATCGCGATCAAGGCCAAAGGCAGGATTCTATTTATTGATCCCGGCGATGTGGTTACGGTCGAGGCCCAGGGTAATTACGTTTTGCTCCACCGGATGTCGGGTTCTGATCTTCTTCATGAGTCCATGTCCACGGTCGCGGAAAAACTCCGACCATACGGATTCGTCCGCATTCATCGCTCCGTGCTTATCAACGCTTCGTTCGTCGAAGAGATCCATCCTTGGACCACAGGTGAATATGTTCTGCGCATCAAGGGAGGAAAGGAGTTCCATGTTTCTCGTACCTACAAGAAGAATCTGCATTCCATCACTCCGCTCTGGTTCGGGACTGATGGATTCCGCGCCGGCTGAGAACCCCGTTTCCTTGGCGCCGCCAACGAGATAGTCGGACGCGAACAAAGGAGGTGAGGACATGAAAAATGCACTGCCACTATTAGCCCTAGGGACGCTCTTGCTTTTGACGCCCAAAGCTACTCCGCCGCGTGAAGGGGTGGCACAGGCAGGCGAAGCGCAGGTCGACCGAACTCCAGTTGTTGTCGAGCTGTTCACCTCGGAGGGTTGTTCCACCTGTCCCCCAGCAGACGCGTTGCTGAGCAAGCTCGAAACGGACCAGCCCATTGGAGGCGCCGAGATCATCGGACTCGAAGAACACGTGGACTACTGGAATCACGATGGTTGGGTTGATTCGTATTCCTCCCCGGATTGGACTTTGCGGCAACAAGAGTACGTCGCGAAGTTCAAAGGCAAAAGCCCCTTTACTCCGCAGATGAATTGTCGACGGTCAACGCCAGTTCGTGGGCAACAGTGCTCGCGACGCGCAAGACGCAATTCGAGAAGCCGCACACCGGGCGAAAACGCAAATCTCCATTACAGCGGAAACTCCCTCAAAGAATGATGCCGGGCGCTTTGAAGTGCGAGTAGGAGACGTCGCCGGAATTGCAGACCAGGAGCCAGCCGATGTCTGGATGGCGGTAACGGAGGATGGTCTGGAAACGGCCGTGAAAGCGGGGGAAAATGCCGGCAGGAATTTGCGGCATGCAGCGATCCTGCGTACGTTGCACAAGATCGGAGCCGTTCCAGCCAGGGGCTCGTCCCCATTCGTCCTAAATCAGCAGGTTAAGTTCAAATCGAACTGGAAGCGGGAAAATCTTCGCATCGTAGTTTTCGTGCAGGAACGAAAGAGTTTGCGCATTCTGGGGGCAGCCTCAGCCAGAGTCGCTGGCTAGGAACTAGGACGCGAGACTTGAAGGAGCTGAATGAGGTGGTCAACCGGAAGGGGAAGACGTCGCGGGGAGTGACTCGGGCGCAGATCATGATTGCGTTGTCGTCGCCGGGCGATAAAGCGGTGGGGTGGACACGGGGCAATCAGTGCGGGAGAGAGACGATGAAGAGATGGGCGAGGATAGGCGTG
>QHYF01000192.1 GCA_003224075.1 Acidobacteriota bacterium | reverse complement strand
GAGCTGTCCCGCCAGGGGCATCGCTCGGTAGCGAAGTCTGGAAGAGATAAATGCTGAATGCATCTAAGCATGAAGCTCGCCCTAAGATAAGTTCTCCCAAGGCTTAAGGCCTAAGAAGGGCAGTCGAAGACTACGACTTTGATAGGCGGGAGGTGGAAGCGCAGTAATGCGTGAAGCTGACCCGTACTAATCGCCCGTTCGGCTTAATCATAAAACTTTCTCAAACCGTCTTTGAGGAAGAGCAAAAATGCAGTAACGCCTTTTTGCACAGTAATGTTCGGTCTCGAGTCGAACTTGTAATGCCAGCCAGTTTCTGTTGTCACACTCGCGATCCCATGCTCGGGATGAGCTCGGGAATCATTGGGCGAGTTTCAAGTTTCCGGTGGTAATACCGCGAGGGTCACACCCGTTCCCATCCCGAACACGGTAGTTAAGCCTCGCCGGGCCGATGATACTGCACGGGTAACTGTGTGGGAACGTAGGTCGCCGCCGGGATTAAATTAGAAAAGGCCGGTCTGAGAAATCAGGCCGGCCTTTTCTGTTTCTCTCAGAGTAGGCTAATCCGGGAAGGCTATCTTGCTCTTGCGAGGGTGGGAGGAGGGGCGCGTCGGAGGCAACCAACATCCCCTCCTCCTTCTCCTTTTCCCGCAGCTCGACTGATTCGCCGTGAGCTTATTGCACCGTCAGGATGATTGTCGGCCCAGCGGTTTGGCGAACGAACCAGGTGCGGGCGGCTCCGGATGGGAGTCCGGAGTTCTTGTCGTCGGGGTAGACGATCAAGGCGTTTCCATCCAGGTAAACGTCGGGCGCCCAATACTCCGCGAGCGTCCGCGTACCGGAGGGGCATCCAAGACCATTCACGCAGACAGGACCGACGTGGACGACTCCGGTTACCGTGCTCTGCGTGAAAGTCGGCACACTTGCGAGATCGTTTTGCGATTGGGCCATGAAAACCTGCCATTGGGCAGAACTGTCAAGGAAGTTGGTGGAAGACGAGCCCAGCCAGGTGATGTCCACCTTGCCAGAGTCACCCGCGACCACCCACGGCTGAATGGCCGTGCGCGTCGAGGCCCCGTTGTTTACGCGCACCACGTGGGACCAAGTTGCACCCAAGTCCTGGGAGGTTGTCAGATAAGTGTTTACGCCATCGGAAAAAACAACGTGCAAATTGCTGCCCTCGTCGGCAGCAATGGCGGGAAAGACGTGAGCCAGGGAGGTATCCGCGGGCCCTTGGTAGACGAGTTTCAAATCAAAAGTGACGCCACTATCGGTGGAGCGTGCAATGTAAACCTGTGTGCTGGTCTGATCGAAGAACACGGTGTAGACGTTGCCGTTTCTTGGATCGACCACGATGTTTCCCTGGTCGCCGGGCTGAACGCCGGTCACTGGCGTCGTAACTTGTGTTATTTGCGGAAAAGTGATGCCGCCGTCGGTGGACTTAACCACGACAATGCTGACGGTGCCATTGAGAAGCGTCCCGAGCTGCTTGTAGGTCAAATAGAGCGTGTTGTTGCCATAGGAAGCGATCCACTGCCGATCATCCGCGGGAATATCTGAAGAGAGCGGATTGACGATCCAAGTGCTTCCGCCGTTGAACGAACTTGCCTGAGTGGTCGAGCCGAGCCACAGCGAATTCATGTAAACATTTCCGGAAGTGCCGACGGCGAGGTCTTCATCACCGCCGCCGAGGCCTGTGCCGGTTGTGAGGCCCGTGGTGGCCAAAACCTGCGTGCCATCGGGCTGGCCGAGATACGTGAAAGACGTACCGCTATCGTAGGATTTCCAAACATCCACGCCGCCAGGGACGCCCTGAATCGCGGCAGCATAGAGATTGCCAAGAGAATCGTGAACCACGCGCGGCTCAACATCCTGGTCGAAAACGAGCGTGGTGACGGTATTCGCTGGATCGTTTGGCCGCGGAAGTTCGAAAGGAGTACCGAAAGTCATTTTGCCCGGCTGGTACCGCGCTTTGCCATTGGCCACAGTTGGGTCTGCGGCGATTTGCGCCGTTCCGGAATAAGAAACGTTCACCGTTTGCGACGCCACGATGACGAGTTTGTAGGTGCCGTTCGGGAGCGGGCCGGCGTCAATTTCTTCAAAGGTTTCGAAGGACTGGACAGAAGACGCCAGAAGGTTGCCCGAAGGATCGAACAAGTAGAGGTCAAATTCGTTGGTCACACCTTGCCAGGTGATGCGAATCTGCACTTCGTCGTTCGAGTTCGTGGTGAAAAACCCGTCGGGCGTATTGATGTTGAGAAAGAAGGTATCGCAATTCAGCGTCGTGCAAGAGCTGGTATCCGTGGCGACCGCCGTGTAAGGCCCGCCCGACCAATTCACGGGATTCGCGGTACCTGAAAGAGNNNNCAGGAAGGCCAATAGCAAGCATGGCGGAGATTAAGAATAAGGCCTTGGTGCGCTGACGAAACATGGGAATGATATCTCCTTTCCGACGGCAAGACAGGGCCCGATCTAACCGAGAGCACGGGCCACATGAAATGCCCGGGACACGAAATGCTCGCTAAGGCTGGCGCATAGTTTGCTCACTCCCGCACTTTCTTCAATCGGGTGTTCCCTCGATATTTACGGGGGACATTTCCATCAGGGGATCGTCGACTTGAAAAGCTCGACTGTCTCTGGCGGGGTGACAGACCAACGCGAACCTCCAGTGGCAGCTGCGGGCGGCCTCTTTCACGCAACCAGATTGCCCCCGCAGTAGTTCGCCAAACCCTTCAGAACACAAGGATTACGGTGGAGCATGCGATTTCGGGGGATTAGGTACCAGGGCCATTGACCAGGTGGGAGGACAATTCAAAGAGTACTATTGACCCCGACATCTCAGAGGACTAACTTACTGGCTCTGCCTTCGGCCCGGCAATATTTCCAGAGTGAGGTCCCCAATGGCCATCAATATCGCGCCCAACCCCATCGCTAGCGCATTGCAGGAACGATGGGAAAAATTTCGGAGCCACAAACGTGTCATATCACGAGTAAAACTTCTTGTAGAGTGGGAACAATCCGGTGCAAAGGAACGCGCCAACGCCGTCACCGTGGACGTCAGCCATTCCGGCTGCATGGCCGTGGTGGGAGCGGATCTGCCACTGCACAAGCGCGTCCGTCTGATCCATCCTGCGACGGGCCGCAAAGCAGAAGCCGAGGTTGTGTGGCGCAGCCATGAAGCCTGGGATGCGGGATTCGAATTGGTGCAGCCGGATCCTACGTTCTGGGGCCAGCAATAAGAATCAAGAGTGGGGCGCAGATTCAAGTTTACTGCGGCCACTTCTCCTTCGGTAAGCTCTTCTGAATCGTTTCGAGATTCTGGAAGCCGTCTCTGACGACGGTTTGCTTGATGTTGTCCTTTGTCACGGGGACCGGAGTCAAGAGGAACGCCGGAATGGTCTTATTCCCGATCGCTACCCCGGCAGTGGTATTGACCGCCTCTCCTTTCGCCAGAGCCACAGCCGCTTCCGCGGCCAATTTTGCTTGTGAACCGAGCGGCTTATAGACGGTCATGGTCTGAGTGCCATCGAGAATTCGAATGATGGCTGCCAGGTCGGCGTCCTGACCCGAAACGAGCACCTTTCCGGCAAGTTTGTGCTCCTCAAGCGCCTGAATGGCGCCTCCCGCAGTGCCGTCATTAGAAGCGACTACGGCCGCGATATCCCCTTTCGCGGATTCAATCGCCTCGGACATGTGAGCGTAAGCTTCCGAGGGGCTCCAATCCTTGGTCCACGTATCCGATACGATCTTGATTTGCCCGCGATCAATCCAAGGCTTAAGGACCCTCATTTGTGACTCGTGCAAAACCTTCGCATTGATATCCGCGGGAGAACCCGCAATCAGGACATAATTCCCTTTGGAGGCTCTCTGAGAGAGAAAATAGGCTTGCAGGAAGCCGACCGCCGAAGCATCGACACCAACGAAAAAACGGACGTCCGGGTCGCGGACGAGGCGCTCGTAACAGAGCAGCGGCACTTGCTTGGCCTTGGCGGCGTCTACGATGCGCACGGCTTTTTCCGTATCGTGGGCAACCAGCACCAGAGTCCTGACGCCGAAGTTCAGCAGCTTCTGGGCCTGCCGCAGTTGCAGCTCATCGTCGCCCTCGGCCGTTTCGACGAGTACTTCCGCGCCCAGCTCGGCGGCACGCTTCTGAAACCTGTCGAGGTCTGTTTGCCAGCGCTCGATCTTCAAAGAATCCATGAGAAAGCCGATCTTGAATGTGGCGGACGGAGTCCGTTTGTCTTGCGCACGAAGAGCAAAAGAAGCGCAGAGAAGGGCGGCCGCCAGTAAAAGATGCTGCAGACTTTTTAGGCGAAACGTGGGCACGGGCACTCCTTCACGCGGTCTGAAGAAACGTAGCATTCCCGTAAACCACGCACAACGGAAACTCCAGAGCGTGGCGCGCAATGCGCAACGTCCGTGCCTTCCGGCTTGCAGTGAACCGAACTTGCAGCGACAAATGTTTGGCGATTAGGCTCCCAGCAAGCGGTCGAGGCGCGGGGAAAGGCGCTCGCTGACGTGGGCAACCCACAGGGCAGCGATGATCCCGGTGAAGACGTCGAAGGTGTAGTGTGCGCGGAGGATCAGGACGGTGGCCGCTTCGAAGAAGACCAGCAGCACAGCAGCAAACGTGAGCCATTTGTGGTGGTATCGGGCTAGTTCAAGAGCGCCAAAGACCGCGATCGCGGTGTGCCCCGAGAAGAAAAAATCGTTGGCAACGTGATAGGTCACCAGAAGTGAGGGAAAACCCGGATAGTGCCAGATCATGTTGGGCGGTGCGGGGAGTGCGCAGATGGCTTGCATCATCTGGCGCAGGGCCAGAAGCAAAACCAATCCGAGGAAGGGGCGAACGCTCCGCTCGACGAACCAGCGAGCCAAAAGGAACAGGCCCAGGACGTCGATGAATGCGGAACTTACAACGAGGAGCGCATTTGCCGCTCCCGTGTCTTGAGAGAAGTAGGAGTTGAGTCCTGCGGTCAGGTTGTGAACGGCGTCGCCGATTCCGGATGCAGGAGCGGTCCGGGACCCAATCAGCGCTTGCGACCAGAACCACAGCGCCAGGACGATTCCAGTCACCACAAGCCGAAGAAGCAAGCTCCGCCACTGAACCTGGTTTTCGCCTTGCGTCATGAAGCGCTTTCCATTACCAGGAACCGTACGAAGCTATTCGCGGAATGCACGCTGTGTCATCTCCAGTGCCAATTCGCGCGCCTTTCGCAGATCGAGTTTTCCTGTGCCAAGATATGGAAGCTTCTCAATACGTACGAACTGGTCCGCCCGGGGACGCCAGAGAGCAGGCAGTTCACTCTTTCCGAGTCTTTCTAGGCATTCTTCCAACTGCGGCTCGTCCAGTGTGTGCAGCACGACGAGGCGCTCCCCCTTTCTTTCATCGGGCACTGCCGTAACGACGAAGCTCTGTTCCGTGACGCCGGCAAGCTCCTGCAGAATGTCCTCGACTTTGATATGCGGGACCATCTCGCCGCCGATTTTGCTGAAGCGGCTCAAGCGGTCGGTGATGCGCAGGAAACCATCTTCGTCCATCCTCGCGATATCGCCGGTGTTGTACCAGCCGTCGCGGAGAACGTCGGCGGTTTTCTCCGGCTCGTTCAAGTAGCCGCGCATGACGTTTGGACCCCGGACGAGCAACAGTCCCGGCTCATCCTCTCCAACAGGTTGCATGGTCTCAGGGTTTACAATCTTGACCGTCATTCCCGGCAATGGATGGCCGATGCTGCCGCGCTTCGCTCCCACCTGGCGGAAGGCGGCGGCGCGAAAATCGATGGTGTTCACCGTGACCGCCGGCCAGCATTCGGTGCAGCCGTAACCTTCGTGCGGCCGGATGCCGAAATGATCCTCGAAAGCCTGGGAAATTCGCTCCGGAAGCTTCTCCGCGCCTGCCATCACGAAGCGCAAGCTGCCGAAATCTTCCGGCGTGCAGCGCCGCACATACGCATTTAGGAATGTCGGCGTCGCAAGCAGCATTGTGGCCGCGTACTTGCTGACGAGAGCGCCAATGACCCGCGAATCGAGAGGGTTCGGATGAAACACAACGCCGATGCCCGTTGCCGTGGGCAGGCAGAGGGTGGCCGTAAAGCCGAACGAGTGAAAGAACGGCAATATTCCCATGATGCGATCGTCGGCGTGCAGCATAAAGACTTGGTTGAGCTGCTCGACGTTGGAGGCGATGTTGTAGTGTGTGAGGATGACGCCTTTGGGATCGCCGGTCGACCCGCTGGAAAAAATGATCGTGGCGATGTCGTCGAGCGACGCCCGGCGGTCGCAGCCCGCAAAGTTCGCCAGGCTTTTCGCTGGCAACAGGCTCCCCGCAAGTGCGGCGGCAATGCGCTCGCCGAAACCGGGGTCCTTGGCGATGTCTTCGATGAAAATTGTCTTGCCCGGTGGTTGTATCTTCACCTTCTCGAGAAAGAGCCGCGCTGTAACCACCGTTTTCAAATTGCACTGTTGCGCGCAGGATGCCAGCGTTTCGTTCGAAACCGTATAATTCAGGTTCACCGGCACCTTGCCCATCAGCAGGGCCGCGAAATTCACGAGTGCGCCCGGAACCGATGGCGGCAGCAGGATTCCGACCATTTCTTGTCCATGCCAGTGCTTGCGCAATCGCCGCGCCAGAACTAGCGTTCCCACCAACGCCGAAAAATAGTTCAGCTTCGGCCGCTGTCCGTCGGCCATCGCGAAGCGAAAGGGATGCCTCCGCGCCGTGTATAGGAACGATTCCGGCAAGGTGTGCATGCGCTTCTTGCGGCGCGCGAAGGCTTCCGCGCCGAGATCCTGCACCGCGCGACGGACTTCCTGCGAAGTTGCCGTCGGCGGCAGCGGCTTTCCAAACGTCACGCGCACCGGATAAGGAATCTGCCGCGGAAACTTCCAGAGAAAGCGTCCGCCAGCAAAGCTGAAGATCGAGCCCCATACGCCGTCCAGATTCACCGGGATGATGGGGACGTCCACGCCTTTGACAATGCGTTCCATGCCCCGCCGGAACGGCAGCATTTGGCCGATGCGCGTCATTTGGCCTTCCGGGAAAATGCACACGGCTTCGCCGTTTTTCAGTGCTTCCGTTGCCTGGCGCAACGCATGAATCATCTCGCGCGGCCCCTGGTCCGAAGCGATGGGGATCACACCCAGGATCTTTGCGAAAGGCTTTACCAGTGGATGGTCATACGAGCCTTTGAACATCAGAAAGCGAATCGGACGATCGATCGAGGCGATCAGAAACACCGCGTCGGCCATGGAGACATGGTTCGGGGCCAGCAAGGCTCCGTCGCGCGCAGGCACGTTCTCCCGCCCCTCGACGTCCAGGCGATACAGCGTGTGCGTGGCAATCCACAGCAGCAATCGCAGCAGCGAATCCGGAAGCAGGTACAGCACATAAGCTGTCGCCGCCAGCGTGCCCAGCGCCGACCAGAAGAAAATTCCGCCCGGGCTGAGCCCGAGACGATGAGTCGCGGCGTAATACACGCCGGAAGCGGCCCCGATTCCCACGAAGGAAAACCAGTTCGCCGCGGCAATGACCCCGCCCTTCTTGTCCTCTTCGGGACGATGCTGGATCAATGCGCTGATCGGCACGATGAAAAACCCGCCGAAAAATCCCAGCGCCGCAAGCAACGCGAGCACTGCATGGAACGATAAATCCGGTATCGCAAGGCACAGTCCGAGAGCCGTCATGCCCAGCGAGCCGAGCGGCACCAGCCCGTACTCGATTTTTCCCGCCGAAAGATATCCCGCCGCCAGGCTGCCCACGCCGATGCCAATGGCGATCGCCGCTTGCAGCAATCCTCCCTCTGCCGAGCTGATGTGTAAAATATCCTGCCCGTAGATAAAGATGTTGAATTGCAGCAATCCACCGACAAAAAAGAAATAAGTATTGCCCAGCACCGCCAGCCACAGAACGCGATCTCCGCGTATTAATTTCGCCGGCGTCCATATGTCAATCAGTGCGGCAGGGCTGAACCTTTTGGCCGGGGCCGCGGCGGGCACTCGACTGATGCCAAAGCTGAAAAGCAGGCCAACGACGGTGAATCCAAGCAGCAGCGCACCCGAATAGACTTCGCGCCCGCTGAACGCTCCGGCGAGGAATGAGCCGCTCATGCTCCCCAGGATAATCGCCAGGAAAGTCCCTAGCTCAAGCACTCCGTTGCCCCACGAGAGTTCTTCCTGCGGCAATAGCTCTGGCAGCAGACCGTACTTTGACGGGCCGAAAAGTGCTCCCTGCGTGCACACAAGAAAGATCGCTGCCAGGGCGAGGTAGAGATTCGGGCCCACCATGGCGGCAGCCGCGAATAACATCACCCCGACTTCAAAGACTTTTGTCCAGATCGTGACGCTGCGCTTGCTGAATCGGTCCGCGAGGTAACCGCCGACCAGTGAAAACAGAATGAAGGGAGCAGCAAAGAGCACTCCCACCATCAATTCAAGCTGGTCGCGTTGTTCCTTGTTTTCTTCAAGGGCTAGAATGAGGTAGATAACAAGAAATTTCAGCGCATTCTCATTGAACGCGCCCTGGAACTGCGTGATGATCAGGCTCCAAAAGCCGGACCGCCACGTTTTCTCGGCCTGATGCACCGGGAGATTTTCGTCAGCCGGCATGCGCGCTCCCCAGGGGATGCGATTAAACCGTAGGAAATGCAATTAGTCTAGCAATGGTCTCCAAACCGGTGAGGGGCGCCTCCGCGCCCTGTGCCGAAAACGAGACGCCGATACTCCAGCCGCGTCCCAATCCGTTTCGCGTTACCATAGCCGGCGCTGAAATGGGGGCGGAATGAAGGCAGAGTGCGAGACCCGGACAGTTTTAATTACGGGTGCGACGGATGGTTTGGGGAAGGCCGCGGCGCTCTTGTTCGCCGAACGAGGCTACCGCGTATTTGCGGCGGGCCGTTCAGCGGAGAAACGCGCGCAGCTCGATGCGCTGGCGCGGGAAAAGAAACTGCCGCTCGAAACCCTCGAATTGGACGTCTGCGACGACGCCTCGGTGAAGGCCGCTGTCTCAAAGGCGCTGGG
>QHYF01000191.1 GCA_003224075.1 Acidobacteriota bacterium | reverse complement strand
GAGAAGTGCTCCCGGGTTAAAGACCGGGTGAATCAGCCGGACTGGTGGCATTCGCCGCTCCCCCTTGAGCGAAAGGGAAGAATGGAACGAGAGCCTATGCTGCGAAGTGAAGCATGTCAAGATGAAAACGGAGGACAGTAGGACTGCTCAATTGTTCAGCACTTGACACGTCTCGGCATTGAGCGCAACATGGCGCACTGCCCCGCGCCTGACGTGGAGGAATATGGAACTCGCGGAAATCACCAGGATCTCCGTGGCCGACCAGGTCGCTTCCATCCTGCGGCAGAGGATCCTGAATGGCGAATTGCCGCCCGGCACTGCCTTGCAGGAGATTTCCACGGCCGCGTCGCTTGGGGTTTCCCGGAACACAGTGCGAGAGGCCACTCGAATTTTGTCTCTCGAGGGTTTGCTGAAGCGGAGCGCTCATCGCGGCGTCAGTGTCGCGCATCTTTCCTTAAAGGACGTCGCCGAGATTTACCAGGTAAGGCGCCTGCTTGAAATCCCCGCCGTCTTGGCGGCAAAACCAGACTCCACGGAAGTGTTTTCTGAGCTTCGAGGCTCGCTGGAAGGCTACGAACGCGCGGTCGACGAAGTCGACTGGGTTCGCGCCGTGCGATTCGATCTGCAATTTCACACGCTGCTGATCCGGTTTCTTCGAAACCGCCGACTCGAGTCGTTCTATCAGAAGCTGATCGGCGAGCTGCGGATGGGCATGGTGCTGGTTGATCGCAAGCATGATGATCCTGGAGGCTTGGTGCCCGTGCATCGCCGCATTTATGAGCTCTTGACCGCGGGCGAACTGGCAGAATGTGCGAGGCTCATCGCCCAACACTTGCACGATTCGGAGTCCCGATTAACCCAGATCATGGGTCAGCAGGCGCTGCAGGAGAGCAGGAAGTAGGCGCCAACTGGCTCGCGGAAAGCTGCAGGGCACTCGAGCTGCGGATCGCGCACGGGAGCGCAGAGCTTCACGAAAGGAATACGGAAGCCACCGATGTATCCGCGAGCATTCCATTACCACCGTGCGAGCTCGCTGCGCGAAGCGACAGAGATGTTGTCACAGTTGGGCGAGGAGGCGAAGCTCTTAGCGGGCGGTCAGAGCTTAATTCCTTTGATGAAGCTGCGCTTTGCGAATCCTGCCCACCTGGTGGATTTGAATTTTATACAGGGAATTTCCTACATCAAGCAAGAGAATGGCGCCATCCATATCGGCCCGCTCACACGGCACGCTGAGATTCAGGATTCGGCCGCTGCGGCGAAGATCACCATCCTTCACGACTGTGCAGCGGGCATTGCCGATGTGCAGGTGAGAAACCGCGGGACAATCGGCGGGTCGCTGGCCGAGGCTGATCCGAGCGGCGATTGGGCGACGGTCTTGATGACTCTTACGACGGATGTTCACTGCTTCGACGGCAAGAGGAAGCGAAGCATTCCCCTTCGCGATTTTGTGAAGGATGCGTACACGACCGCGCTGAGCCACGATGAATTGGTGAGTGAAATCTCGATTCAGTTGCCGCCCAAGGGAAGCGGGGGCGCCTATATCGCCTTCAAACGAGCCGCGCCAGTCTATCCCACCGCGAGCGCCGCAGTGCAGTTAACGGTCGAGGGCGACACGTGCAAGGAAGCTTCCATCGCGTTGGGTTGCGTCGGTCTTACACCCGTGCGGCCAAGCGAGGCAGAAAGCGCGCTTCGGGGACAGCGTCTGTCCGAAAAAACAATCGCGGCTGCGGCCGAGGCGGCTCGCACAGCCTGCGATCCGCAAAGCGATATGCGCGGCTCAGCCGAATACAAGAGGGAGGTCGTAGGTGCGCTGGTCAAGCGCGCCGTTGAGGCCGCCGTGCGCCGTGCGCGTGGCGAACAGGTGGAGGTGAGTCACCTGTATGCCTGAAAACGGCAAAGTCGCGGTCCGGGTGAAAGTCAACAGCAAGGAGTATTCGCGGGAAGTCGAACCTCGTTTGTTGCTGGTAGAGTTCTTGCGTGAAGATCTCGAACTTTGTGGCACGCACATCGGCTGCGATACGACGTACTGCGGGGCCTGCACGGTTTTGTTCAACGGCGCGGCGGTGAAATCCTGCACGATGTTCGCGGTGCAAGCGGACGGCGCGGAAATTACCACCGTCGAGGGTCTGGAGAGAAATGGCGAGCTTCATCCCATTCAAAAAGCTTTTGCGGACTGCCACGGCTTGCAGTGCGGCTACTGTACGCCGGGGATGATGCTGTCGGCGCTTCAATTGTTGTCGCGCGTGAAGAATCCGGATGAGAAGCAAATTCGCAGGGCGATTGCGGGAAATACGTGCCGCTGTACCGGCTATCAAAACATTTTCAAGGCCATCGAGGCGGCTGCAGAGAGCCTCGGAGGCTCACATCAGGGCGGTTAAGGATGGCGATTAAGTTCGGCGGTGAATTTGAGGTGGCGCGGAGCCCCGAAGAGGTCTACGGCTTTTTGACGGACCCGTACAAATTTGGCCCGCTCTTGCCCGATTTTCAGAGCCTCACGGTTCAGGACGCCAGGCATTTCACGGTCAGGCTGAACGTAGGGATTTCGTACATTAAGGGACCTGCGGACGTAAAGATGGAGCTTGCCCAGGCCGACCAGCCGACGCGCGCGCAATATAAAGGACAAGGAAGCGTTGCGGGAGGAAATGTTTCGCTGACAGCAGCGTTTGATCTCACCGGCGCGGGTGCGGGAACCAAGGTGGCGTGGGATGGCGAGGCGCAGATTTTTGGGCGGCTCGCTTCGGTGGCAGGCGGGCTCCTGGAACCGCTCGGAAAGAAAAATGTCCAGAAGCTGATTGATGCTCTGCAGGCTGCTCTGAAGTGAATGGAGAAATTAACGGGACTCCGGGAGATTTGCGAATGAATGGCGAGCCACAACCTGGAGGCTGGGTCGGCAGGGAATTACCGCGTAAAGAAGACAACCGGCTTCTGCGCGGGCGCGGCAAATTTGTCGACGACATCAGGCTGCGCGACATGCTGTATCTGCGGTTCGTGCGCTCACCTTACGCGCATGCCAAGGTAGTGCGCGTAGATGTCTCAGCGGCGGAAGCAGTTCCTGGTGTGGTTTGCACACTCACCGGCCCGGAAGTGGCTCAGCAAACTCAGCCTTTTATTGAAATCGGGCCGGATCCGTTTGCGCGAATCAAGGATTATCCATTTGCGGTGTCGAAAGCGCGCTACCAGGGTGAGCCGGTCGCCGCGGTGATCGCTACTTCTCCGCATATTGCCGATGACGCGGCCGAGTTGGTCCAAGTTGAGTACGAAGGCCTCGACGCGGTCGTGGATGCCGAACACGCTCTCGAAGACAAAGTGCTGCTCCATGAAGACGCGGGCACAAATCGCGTCTGGCGGGGTGTCTTTGAATATGGCGACATGGAGAAAGCCTTTCGCGAAGCCGCCCACATCGTCAGCATCGACCATCTGCACTTCCACCGGTTCTCGAGCACGCCACTCGAAAATAACGCCGTTATCGCGCACTGGGACGCGAAAGATGAGCACATCTATTATTGGTGCAACAATTCGTTTCCCTCGTTCGCCATTCAATTCCTGGCGGCGCATCTCGGCATTCCCATCGACCGCATCCGCGTGCAGACTTTCGACATCGGCGGCAGCTTCGGCATCAAAATCACTTCCTATCCGCAGATGGCCGCGTGCGCTTTGGCATCGAAAAAGGCCGGCGGGCGGCCGGTGAAATGGATCGAAACACGCTCGGAGCACAACATTTCCAGCGCCCACGGGAACGAGCGCACGTTTCGCGACACGCGCGTGGCCCTCGATCGGAACGGAGTTATCACAGGGATCGCTTCGCGGCACATCGACGACTGCGGCGCGTATCCCCGCTACGAGCCTCTCGGTTGCGTGATTTGGGCACAGGTCTTTCCCGGCGTGTACCGTTTCAAGAATGCGCGTATCGATTTCTCACAGGCAGTCACCAACAAGTGTCCCGTCGGACCGAACCGCGGCTATTCACGGATGCAGCATCTATGGTTCCTCGAGCGCGTTATTGATATTTGCGCGCACGAACTCGGCATCCCCGGGGACGAAATGCGCCTGCGCAACTACATCCGGCCGGAAGAATTTCCGTACACGACGCCGAATGGCTGCGTCTACGACTCCGGCAACTATCCGAAGATGCTGCGGGTGGCCAAGGATCGCATTGGCTGGGACGACTGGAAGCGAAAGCAAGCAGCGGCGCGGCAGGACGGACGTCTCATCGGCATTGGTATCGGCACGACGCTGGATTCCGGAACCAACAATTTCGGCCAGTCGCAGATCGTCAATCCGCACGCGCCCTTTTCCGGCAATTCGCAGGGCGCTAACTGCAAGTTGGACATCTATGGCGAAGTGGTCGTCGCCGTCGGGTCTTGTCCGCAGGGACAAGGGCACGAGACTACTGCCGCGCAGGTTGTGGCAGACGTATTGAACATCCATCCCGACATGATTACGGTACGCACCGGTTTCGATACCGAGCGCAACGTTCACACCGGCGCCTCGGGGACGTATGCGAGCCAGTTCGCCGTTTCCGGTTTATCAGCGGTCCATGGAGCGGCGCAAAAATTGAAGACCGAAATGAAGCGCCTTGGTGCATTCCTTCTGGAGACGAGCGAAAAGAATCTGGAGTTCGGTGCGGGCCAGCAGGGGCCGGAGATTCGCCGCAAAGATAACGGTCAGGCGGTGAATTATTGGCGGTTAGCCAACGTTGTTAACGTAAATTCGGCGGTCCTGCCGGCGGAACTCTATGACGTCACGCTGAATTGCCGCTACGTCTGGCGCGCGCCATTCAAGGTTCCGGACAAGGAAAAAAAATACGGCAACCTTACGCTGACATATGCCTCGCAACTGCACATCGCCGTCGTCGAAATCGACCGCGGGATCTTCGTTCCTCGCATTCTTGACTACGTTGCGGTCGACGATTGCGGAAAGGTGATCAATCCTCCGATCGTCGAAGGACAGGTTTACGGCGCTACCGCTCACGGAATCGGCGCGGCGCTGATGGAATCCTGCGTCTACGATTCCGTGGGCAATATGCTCACCGCCACGTTCAGCGATTACACGCCCATCACGTCGATGAATATGCCCGCTGTGAAGTACGCGCACATCGAGACACCTTCGCCCCACAGTTACAGCGGCGCCAAAGGCATGGGCGAAGGCGGAGCTGCGCCCGTGCACACGATCTCTGCGGCCTTGCAGGACGCGCTCTTTGCCAGCGGAATCATCATTCAAGATTCGTTTAATAACGGCGACAGTCTGTACCGCGCGATGGTAAGCAAGGAAATCTGTCAGGCGGACAGGCTCGTGAAACTGGAAAAGAGGTTTTAGTTCCGCACGTCTATGAAACGCGTGTGCATCGTCGGCTGCGGCGCCATCGGCTCTCTTTATGCCGCGCACCTCGCGCGCGTTGCCGAGGTGTGGGCGTTCGTGCGGCGCGAAGATCATGCGCGGGCCCTGAATCGCGAAGGTTTGCGTGTCAGCGGTGGCCATGAATTCCACGTCGCATTGAACGCCACGGCCAACGCGGCTGATTTGCCTGACTGTGACTTCGCCATTGTGGCCACGAAGGCGACGCAAGTACGCGAATCCATCGCTGCAGTTGGGCATCACTTCGATCGCGGCGCGGTGCTCTCCGCGCAAAATGGACTCGGCAGCGAGGAAATCGTCGCGGAGCACACGCGCGGCGAGATCCTTCGCGGAACCACGTTCATGAGCGGCACGCGCCACAGCGACACGCATGTGCAATACGAATTGGATACCGCAACGTGGCTCGGCCCATTCGAACCGCGCCACACCCCGTATGCTACCGCTAAGGAAGCCGCCGATTTGATCGTCGCGAGCGGCCTGAAGGCTGAAGCGTTGCCAGATGCGCGTCCAGCGCAGTGGTCCAAGCTCATTTTCAACGCTTCCGTCAATGGCGTATCCGCACTCACTGGCTTGCCCCACTCGCCGCACTTCGCCGATGAGACACAGGTGTCAGGCCTCGGCCACTTGCTTCACGATCTGATTGACGAAGCGAAGCGCGTCGCGGAAGCAGCCGGCATCGAGCTTCACGAGGATCCCTGGGCGATGAATAAGATCGGCGCGATGACCAACCATCCGCCATCGATGCTTTATGACGTACGCCATCAGCTGGCGACGGAAGTGGATTTCTTGAGCGGCGCCATCGCTCGCGAAGCGCAACGCACGGGCGTTCCTGCCCCGCTTCATACGGCCATCTACCGCCTCATCAGGGCAAAAGAAGAATCCTGGTCGTTCAAAGACGAAAACAAGCATGTGGTGATGGAAAATGGCGTGGCCCACTGACGAAACGAAACTAAAACGCGTCCGCGCCCTGATGAAAGACCAGGACCTCGAGGCCTTGGTCGTGCGCGCGCCCGACAACGTTCTTTATCTCTCGAACTATTGGTGCATGAAAGGTTATGACGCGCTCGTCTTCGCGCGCGAGGGAGAATCGACACTGATCGCTCTTGAGCCGCAACTCGCCGACGCGCAACGGAATTCCTGGACGACCGAGATCCGCCTCTTCAAGGGCTATGACGAGCGCGATCCGCGTCCTCCGCAATACCGTTCACTGGACGTCGCCCTTGATGTGCTCAAACAAGCGGGTCTTACGCGCAAAATCGGCGTCGAGCTCAACATGGACTCCAACGCAGAATTTCTTTGACGCCTTCCGCAAGATCGCGGGCGAAGTTGTCGATGCCACGCCGCTGCTCAACGAGGCTCGCGCCATCAAGACGGCGCAAGAGATCGAGCGTATGAAGCTCGCGAACGAACTCGCCGCGCTCGCCATGGAGCACACACGAGATCGCTTGCGTCCAGGGATGAAAGAGAGCGAAGTCGGCGCAATCTACGAAGGTTTTGTTCACGGGATCGGCGTGGGTTACAAAGGCAAGGTCGAAATGGCCCGCGCCTTCACTCTGGTGTGGTCCGGGAAGGGAATTGCCACCTTTACGGCAACGGGCGACCGCCCGGTGCAAAAGAACGAGCCGACTCTTCTCGAAATTTGGGTTTGCGTCGACGGCTATTGGACCGATCTTACGAAGAACATTTGCCCAGGCGAGCTCTCTCCCCAATACCAGCGCCTGCTCGATCTTTTGCTCGAGGTTTTCAAAGAAGCCGTGAGCTTCTCGGTCGATGGGGCCAGCTTGCCGGAGCTCGATCGCCTGGTCCGCGCGCGAATCGCCGAAGGCGGCTACGCCGGCCAGCCATCGCATCCCATTTGCCACGGAGTGGGGGCCCGCGCTCACGAGTATCCCTATGCGCATCAGGCGGGCAGCGGCTCCATCCGCAAGGGCATGGTTCTGGCCATCGAGCCTGGCATTTACTGGCCCGGCGGAGGTGGGTTGCGCCTGGAAGACAATTTTTGGATTACCGGCAACGGCAACGAAAAGCTGTGCTCGGACCCGGACGATTTTCGCTTGGCCCGCGCGAGAGCAGGAGCGTAGAAAAGATCGAATTATGACGACAACCGCGAAGAAATCGGAGTCGAAGTCGGCGCTCGACGGAAAGTTGGCCGAGAAGATCCTCGCCTGCGTCCGCGAGGAAGAACTCGTCTCCATGGCCTGCGACGTCATCAACATTCCAAGCCCGACGGGGGAAGAGCTGCAGATGGCGCAGTATATGCGCGCCGCCCTGCAGCAACTCGGCCTAAACGTTACCTGGCAGGAGATCGAAGAAGGCCGCGCCAACGTCGTTGCTCGCTGGTCCGGTTCCGGTTCCGGGAAGAATCTGATGTTCAACGGCCACATGGACACTTCCAACAGCGGCCGCGAGGACTTTCTCACCGGCATCGGCTACAAGCCCCACGCCATGATCAAGGATGACGTCATCTACGGGCTGGGGATCTACAACATGAAGGGCGCGCTTGTTTGTTATACACACGCCGTCAAAGCGCTCCAGCGCGCAGGCGTCCGGCTCAAGGGCGACGTCATCATCGCCGCGGTGGCTGGCGAAATCGAAAAGACACAGTGGGGCGAATACCAGGGCAAAGAATATCGGGGCTACGGTCTTGGCACGCATTACCTCGTTAACCGCGGCGTGCTTCCTGATATGTGCATCCTCGGCGAGCCCACCGACATGCGCGTCGTTCTCGAACACTTTGGCTCCATGTGGGTCCGCATTTCCTGCGCGGGCATCTACGTCCACACCGCGTTCTGCGAAGGGCGCGAAGAGATGAACTCCATCCGCCGCATGTATGAGCTGATGGACACCATCCTGGAATGGAGCGCCGCCTGGGAGAAGAAGGCAGCTTACGGCGGCAAGAAGGCTGTCGTGAATCTCGGCGGCATTCGCGGCGGCCATCCTTGGCGCGCCAGCCGCACGCCCGAGAGAACCGATCTCTTCTTAGATGTTCGGGTGCCTCCCACGATTCCGATGAGCGAAGCCCGGCGCGACATTCACCAGGTTTTTCTTGATCTCGAAAAGAAGCATCACGGCTGGGGGCTTGAATTCGAGACGTATGTTTCCGTGCCCGGCGCGCGCATCGCCGAAGATCACCCGATGATCCGCGCGATTGACGCGAATCACGAGAGGGTCATGGGTGCTCTTCCTGGGCGCGAAATCGTCACCTGGTGTTCCGATGCCAGCGTGCTCAGCCGCTACGGAATTGAAACTGTCAACTACGGCCCGTCCAGCGGACCTCGCGATGCCGAAGGAGAAAAAGTCCACATCAAGACGCTCGTGGACGTCACAAAAATCTACGCTCTTACCGCGGCCGAACTCTGCGGCGTAGAGCAGTGGGCCTGAATCATGGGAGACTTCCGTTGCCAAGCCAAAGCGAAATAGAGCGC
>QHYF01000190.1 GCA_003224075.1 Acidobacteriota bacterium | reverse complement strand
AATTGTGCCGACGAAATCAGAACGCCGTCGTGATTCACGAACTCCACATAGTCCAGCCCGTGCTCCTGAGCGCTGCCGACCGCGTCGTGCACATAAAGAGACTGGTCGGCATTGGGATGTGAAAGATCAATGGCCATTTTTTCGGTGAAGTTGGCTTCCGCAATATTCTTTGCTTGGCGGGCAATTTCCTCGCCGCGCTGATCGAACTCTTTTTTGAATTGTGCCACCAGCGCTTCGGTGCGTTGCGCATCCATCTCTTCAAACACGGCCCGCGCATAATGCGTCACTCCATAAGCCACCACCGAAACGGACGCGAAGATGGTGAGCAGGACGGTTAGCAGTAATTTCGTTCGAAAGCTCATGGTTTCGCTCCGGGGGCCGGGGCAGGGGGTCGCGTGAAAGGTGTGGCCGCAGCGTTACCAGCGTCCGCGGCCGCAGGAAGCGCAGCACGAATTTTCTTTGCTCGGTTGAAATTGGTCTCCATGGTCAAAGGAAAGCATATCCCGAGAGCCAGCGCGACAGAAGGGCTGATGCAGGTCCGCGCGCGATGACTTGGCACGGGCAGTTTTTGCTTGGCGTACACGGGGATACAGAATGATGATATCACGGCGGCAAGAGAAGGACTCTGCATCTCAAGGGTTTGGCCGACGGGTGACAATGATTTTTTCCCCCGGCAACGAAATATTTTCATGCTTAGGAGAGTACCTGGTCTCAGCGAAACGATTTGCCGGGGTGAGCCGTCCATGTAAGGGACCAGGTATTCCAATTCGAAAATCATTTTCAGGAGCCATCGCGATGAAGCCCATGCCTTTCCGAGTGTCCGTCCAACTGCCCGTCCGAGTAAATGTCTTGCTGTGGCTGAGTTTTGCAGTACTGGCATGCCTGACGGCAACGCCAGCCAAGGCCCCGGCGCAATCCGCAGCCGGCGAGCCGCTCGAGGGGCCCACCAAGCTCCTGCGCTTCGCCGACATTTCGAAGGACCGTGTGGTCTTTGCCTATGCGGGTGACCTGTGGATCGCCTCGCGCGAAGGAGGTGCCGCGCGCCGGCTGACTTCTCATGTTGGCGACGAACTTTTTCCGAAATTCTCACCCGACGGCAAATGGATCGCCTTCACCGGCGAGTACGACGGAAACCCGGACGTCTACGTCATTTCCGCCGAAGGCGGCGAGCCGAAGCGGCTGACGTTTCATCCATCAAACGACATCGTCCTGGGCTGGACTCCGGACGGCAAGAACATTCTCTTTCGTTCCGACCGCTTCAGCGCGCCTCCAAGCCGCTACACCAAGCTTTTTCTTGTCTCGCCGCAGGGCGGCACGGCCAAGCCGCTTCCCGTTCCTCGCGGCGATCTGACCACTTTCTCGCCTGACGGCGCCAAAATCGCTTACCTCGAAACGGCGCAGGAATTCCGCACCTGGAAGCGCTACCGCGGCGGCTGGAGTCTTCCCATTGCCATCTACGACCTGAAGAAAAACTCCTACGAAGAATTGCCAAAGACCAATGGCATGGACATGTTCCCCATGTGGCACGGCAACGCCATCTATTTCATCAGCGACCGCGAAGGCGTGATGAATCTTTACAGCTATGACCTCGGCTCGAAGCAAACAAAGAAGCTGACCGATTACAAGGAATACGACATCAAGTGGCCAAGCCTCGGACCTGACGCCATCGTCTACGAAAACGGCGGCCTGCTTTACGAATACAATCTGACGAGCGGCAAAACGCGCAATCTCCCCATCGTAGTGCGCGCCGAAGACATTGAAACGCGCCCGGAATTCAAGAACGCCGCGCAATCGATCGGCAGCTTTTCGCTTTCTCCTTCGGCAGCGCGCGCCCTGATGGAGGCTCGCGGAAACATTTTCAGCGTGCCCGCAGAGCACGGCAGCATTCGAACGCTGACCGCCGAGCACTCCGGCCTCCACGAACTGAATCCCGCCTGGTCGCCGGACGGCAAGTGGATCGCATATCTGTCGGATAAAACTGGCGAATTCGAAATCTACACTCGCCCGCAGATGGGTGGCGAGGAAACACGCATCACCACGGATGGCGGAGTTTACCGCTACGGCCCCGTCTGGTCGCCGGACAGCAAGAAGCTCCTCTATTGGGATAAATTGCACCAGCTTTGGTATACCGGCCTCGAAGATAAGAAACCGGTGTTCATCGACAAGTCCGATTACGGCGACATTTCCGACGGCAGTTGGGCGCCCGACACCCTGTGGATCACTTATTCAAAGCCCCACCGCCGCGGCTCCAGCGATGTCTTCCTCTACTCACTCGGCGCCAAGAAGATCACCAGAGTTTCCGCCGGCTTCTACGACGACAACAATCCGGTTTTCGACAGTGACGGCAAGTATCTTTATTTCATTTCCACCCGCTACTTCTATCCGAGCGTCGGACAGCTCGATCAGCGCTTTAATTATTACTCGACGGATGGCATCTTCGCCGTGACGCTCAAGGCCGATGAGCTCTCTCCTTTCAAGCCTCAGAGCGACGAAGAAAAACCAGCGGAAGAGAAGAAAGATGAAAAGAAAGACGACAAAAAGGCTGCTGACGCAAAGTCCGGCGAACATAAATCAGACGAACAAAAAGAGGAAAAGAAGGAAGAAAAGAAATCCGAGCCGGTAAAACCCATCCAGATCGATTTGGACGGCATCAGCACGCGAGTTGCGCCCGTGCCGGTCAGCCCGGGCATTCTACGGGCTCTTGCCGCCCGCAAAGACAAGTTTTTCTACATTGCCACGCCGCAGGAGGCGCGGCAATTCGGCACCGAAGACCACAAGCCGAAGAACGTTCTTCATGTTTACGACGTGAGCAAGCGGGAAGATAAAGTGCTCCTCGAAGGCATCGACGCCTACGACCTCGATAAAGAAGGCAAGAAAGTCATTTATAAAGCCGGGCCGGTCTACGGCATCGTCGAAGCCACACCCGGCAAGGCCAAAGCCGGCGAAGGCAAGCTGAATCTCGATGAGATGCAGGTGAAGATCGACCCGCGCGAGGAATGGCGCGAAGTGTTCCACGAGGCCTGGCGGGTCGAGCGTGACTTCTACTGGGATCCCAACATGACCGGCCACGATTGGAAAAAGATCGGCGCGCGTTACGAAGCTCTCTTGCCGTGGGTGGCACACCGCAGTGATTTGAATTACTTGATCGGCGAAATGATCGCGGAGCTGAGCACTTCGCACACCTACGTGGGCGGCGGCGACCAGCCGACGAAGCCGCGTGTCAGCGTTGGCATGCTCGGCGCGGATTTCGAGCCTGACGGGGCCTACTACCGCATCGCGAAAATCTACCCCGGCGAGAACTGGAATGAGTCCACGCGATCGCCTCTGACCGAGCCTGGCTTGAAAGTCAAAGCCGGCGACTATCTGATTGCCGTGGACGGACAGGAAGCGCGTTCGAACCAGGATGTCTACGCCTACTTCCAGGGCCTCGCTGGAAAACTCGTCGCGCTGAAGATCAACAACAAGTCCACACCCGAAGGCGCATGGGAAATCACCGTGAAACCCACGGTCAGCGAAGCCGGCGTCCGCTATCTCGACTGGATCGATGCCAACCGCCACAAAGTGGAAGAAGCCACGGGTGGGCGCATTGGCTACATGCACGTGCCGGATACCAGCATCCCCGGCATCATCGCTTTCGACAAACAGTTCACCGCGCAACTCGACAAAGACGGCATGATCGTGGACGAACGATACAATTCCGGCGGCCAGATTCCCGACTTCTACACCGAAAAACTCCGGCGCGAGCTTCTCTCCGCCCTCGCGCCGCGCGAAGGGAAAGACGTTCCGTGGCCGCCCGTGGCGATTTACGGCCCCAAGGTCATGATCGTCAACGAGCTTGCCGGCTCAGGGGGCGACGCCTTTCCGTGGTTCTTCCACCGCCAGAAAATCGGCCCCATCGTCGGCACACGCACCTGGGGAGGATTGGTGGGCATCTCGAGGGGAATACCGCTGCATGACGGAGGCTTCGTCACGGCGCCTGAATTCGCGTTCTGGTCAACCGACAACGGCGGGGAATGGATCGTGGAGAATCACGGCGTGGACCCCGACTATGTGGTTCCCCAACGGCCGGATCTCGTGGTCAGCGGCCATGACCCACAGCTCGAAAAAGCCATTGAGTTGAGCAAAGAGGCCCTAAAGAGTTACAAAGGACTTCCTTCAAGGCCCAAGTATCCCGTCGCCAAAGAGTAGAGGTTCCTTTTTTCCTCTCCGGACCACTAGCCGCGTGGCGCGGTGCGCGCCGCTGGAGGAGGGAGCAATCTCTGGCAGATTCGGTCAAGCGCGGCGGTGCTTGCCGTTNNCTCTCCACCTTTTCAACGACGCGTCCCGAGCCACCCACAGGGGTCCTGGCTAGCGGAGCCCAGTAGCGCAGGCTTTATCCTGCGCAAACTCTGATTCGCGCCTCACGGCCTTTTCGAAGGCCGCTTCTGTGCCGTCGCGGTTGCCGTCGGCGCTGGATCATCGGGATCCTGGTCCGATGAGAGGCCGCGCCCGCTGCCCACGCTGGAAAATGCCGAACGCATCACGTCGTTGGCGAAGAAATTCCTCCCGTCGATGGGCACCATCATGATTTGCAGCTTGTCGGAGAGCCGTTCCGCGATGATTTTCTGGATGAGCATCGGGTTCTGCTTCAGCACGGACGCTTCGAATTTCATGCGTTCGGCGTCAGCCGCGGCCGTCACGCGAATCCGGTTGGCCTCGGCGTCGGCAAGATTTTTCTGCCGCTCAACTTCCGCCTTGCTGTCGATGATCTTGGCTTGTGCGGCGGCCTCAGCGTTTTGCAGCGTCGATTCCTTACGCGCCTGCGCTTCCAGCTTGGTCTGTTCGATCTGTTTCTGTTTCAGCGGAAGCGTATACTGCATTGCGTCGGCTTCCCCCTTGGCCTGCAAGACGCGCACTTGTGCTTGCGCTTCCGCCTGCTTTACGTCGCGCGCTTTTTGCGCCTCCGCTTCCAGCTCGGCAATGCGCACTTCTTTCTGCTTGATCTCCTGCTCGGTTCCCAGCCGCTCGTTTTCCTGCTCTTTTAACAACAGCCCTTCGAGCCCCTTGGCGTATTCGGCGGGAAGCTGCAAGTCGCGCAGCAACACCTCCCGCACGACGATCCCGTCGCTCGCCAGCCGCGAGGTAATCGCTTCCGCCGCTGTGGCGCGCAGCTCCTCCCGCTTCGTGGCGAAAATTTCACGAGTGATGTAATTCGGAGCGAGCTGCCGGTAAATCGTGGCAACCACAGGCGCCACCACCTGCTCGCCCACGGGTTGCGGCAAATTCGTGTGGATGGAATCCAGTCTCTTGGGGTCCAACCGGTAACGCACGGAGACGGCCAGCCCGATGTTCAGTCCTTCCCGCGCCTGCACTGTCAGCAAATCACCTTTCTGCTTGGGATTTTCTGACGCCAGCGTTGAATACACCTGTTCGCGCGTATCGTAGATGGCCACCGAATCGACCAGCGGCGTAATCACATGCACGCCCGCATACAACGTACCGGGCCGGGCGCCTGAGATTTGACTGATGCGGACGCCCGCTGCTCCATCGGGAATCACCGCAATGCTCTCCGTGATCAGCATTGCCAGCGTGCCCGCTGCCGCGAGCTGCAGCGCCAGCCTCCAGCGCACCGGCCGAAAAGGGCGGCGGGCCGGCGCCCCCACCTCCGCGCCGGATTCATCCGTCGTGTCGCGCCGCAGCAGCCGGCGAAGCTGCGCGGCGAGAAAAATGTCGTAAGCGACCAGGGCTGAGCCGCTGCCGAACAGCCCGACTCCAAGAACCATCAGCAAGTACTTCAGAGCCATCATGGTGTTGCTCCCTTCATCCCATTTCCCGCAGCGCTGCGGCGGAGTGCTGACCGCCTATCCCGCCGCTTACGAAGAGCCGGGCAAATTCCAGCGCCCCGATGCAAGTCGTCGCTTGCCGGAGGAATCCCGCCGGAAGCGTCCGAGCGAGCCTGCGCTTTGCTCAGCGATGCGACGCGAAGGCCCGCGCAAGTTCCGCTGTGCCGCGCGCCAGTTCTGCGCGCACGGAAATCCTTCGAGCCGTGGCTGGACTCATCATCAAAAAGGCCGCGCGCAACAGCAACCACTGGAAAGCCACCGCAGCGGCGGCCGCGAGCATCGTGGCGATGACAAGTGTTGCGAAGTTCAGCATGGCGATCATGACGTGTCTCCTGTCTTGCAAGTCGGGGGAGCGCAATGTCATGGCCAAGCTAAATGTGTTGAAAATACGAGGCTTATGAAGACGTGTCCACAGGTTATCTGTGGGGATGTTTACACGGCGTGGCCGTCGAGACGCGTCCCATCGCCCGTACGTTTGGCGGAAGGACCAATCGGGGGTAGTGTAGAGAGGCAGGAGCGCCTTGGAGAGTCACTCACGAAATGCCTACGCGACCAGGCCTGAAGATTGGACGGATTCTCGGCATCCCCATCTATTTGCACGCCAGTTGGGTGATTATTTTTTGCCTCATCACGTTCTCGCTGGCCATGCAGTTCACACAGCTCCATCCGCAATGGAGCTCCGCGCAACATTGGACTCTTGGCATTCTGACCAGCGTGCTTTTCTTTGGTTCGGTAGTCTTACACGAACTGGCGCACAGTGTGGTGGCTCAGTATTACAAGATTCCGGTCGTCTCCATTACTTTATTCATTTTCGGTGGCATAGCCCGCATCGGACGCGAACCTTCGAGGGCTATCGAGGAATTCAACATCGCCATTGCGGGACCTCTGGCCAGCGGTTTCCTGGCTGGAGGCTTTTACGTCCTGACTTTGCTTTTCCCTTATAGCCAGATGACGGGTGCACTCGCGACTTGGCTTTGGCAGACGAATGCCGCGCTCGCCGCATTCAATCTGTTGCCCGGCTTTCCCCTTGACGGTGGAAGGATTTTCCGCGCTGTCGTTTGGGGAGCAACCAAGAATTTTGCGAAAGCGACTCGTGTTGCGGCCGCTAGCGGAAAACTGGTGGCCTACGGGATGATTCTTATTGGTGCCTACGGTGTCTTCAACGGCAAGGTTCAACTGCTTTGGCTCGCCTTTATCGGCTGGTTCCTGCTGAATGCCGCGCAGGAAAGCGTTGCGCAAGTCGCCATCCGCGAAACCCTCGCTGGACTCAGCGCCGCGGACGTGATGAGCCACGAAGTCCCTGCCGTTGAAGGGCACATCACGCTGGAAGAATACGGCGCAGAAGTTCTGCGCACCGGCCGCCGCTGCCATCTCGTCCTCAACGACGGCCGGCTCGTGGGCATGATGAACGTCCACACCCTCAACGCCGTGCCGCGCAATGAATGGACCCACAACTCCGTCCAATCCGCCATGATTCCCCGGGAAAAAATCTTGTGGACCTCGCCGGATGAACCTCTCCTCCGTCTACTCGAGCGGCTCCTCAGCGCGGATGTCAATCAGATGCCGGTGGTGAGCGGCTCCGGCGATGGCGCGCCCCAGATTGTTGGCATGGTCACCCGCGATTCCATCCTTCGCGTCATGCAAACGCGCTCCGAACTTGGGTCCCTTGCCACAGGCAGGTAGCTCGTTTCCAGCCAGTAATCCGGTTTTCGACCTGCTCAATTCTTCGGAAAAGCAAGCCGCTAGTCCGCAATTACGAACTGTTTTTCAATGCTGTTCGAACCGCCTGGCTCTCACGCGCGGAAGGCTCGGATTCGAAAGCCGCCGCGCTGAGAATCGACGGTCACCCGCGAAAATCCCGCCGCCGTCAGCCTCGCGAATGCCGACGCCGGCTGGACAGGCACGAAAGTGCTCTTCGTGTGGATGACCCGATTGAACCATCCATCTGGAATCTCGAACGCCAGAAACACGCCGCCCGGCCGCAGCACGCGATAAACCTCCGCAAAAGTCTTGTCCTGCTGCTCGCTGGCCTGCAAATGGTGAAGCATCAGAATCGCAATCGCCGAGGAAAATGTGGTGTCTGGAAAGGGCAGCGTCGCGGCATCCCCCTGAATCACCGCCGCATTCTGGCCACCGACACGCGCTCCCAGCCTCATCGCGAACGCGTGATCGTACTCGAGACTGGTTACACGCGCCGCGCGCCGCTTCAATTCTTCGGTCGCCGCACCAAGCCCCGCGCCTAACTCCAGCACGTGCTCGCCAAGCTCCGAGCCTTGCAAAATCCACGGTAGAACCTGCCTCCGCGTCACATAACGCCATACGACGTCGCGCAAAACCAGTTCTCCAGACGATTCATCGAGAGCTCATGAAAAATTGACAGCGCTTCACTTTACCGCGGCCGGAGTTAGTGAAGCAAAGTGTGGATCCGAGGGAGAGGCGAAGCGACTTGATCGGCGTTACAGGCTGACGGATTCTCAAGTTGGAACAGGCCGTCACCGCCCCACTAGCTGCATCATGTGCTCGGGGTATCGCTCACCCGCCGCCGCACCGTGCGGCGCGACTTCATCGATGCGGCGCAAATCATCCTTCGTGAGTTTTATCTTCAGCGCGCCGGCATTTTCCTCGAGATACTTCCGCCGCTTCGTCCCCGGAATCGGAATAATGTCCTTGCCCTGCGCCAGCAGCCACGCCAGCGCGAGTTGCCCCGGCGTGCATTTCTTTTCTTTTGCAATCTCTTCCACGCGGGCGACAAGATCGAGGTTCTTCTGAAAATTTTCGCCCTGGAAGCGCGGCGAGAATCTCCGGTAATCATCGGGGGCAAAATCTTCGAAGCGCTTGATCTGCCCGGTCAAAAACCCGCGGCCGAGCAGGCTGTACGCGACGAACGCGATTCCCAATTCGCGCGTCGCGGCCAGAATTTCATCTTCGGGATCGCGCGTCCACAGCGAATACTCGGTTTGCAGCGCGGCGATCGGATGCACTTTATGGGCGCGGCGGATGGTGCTGGCGGACGCCTCGGACAATCCGAGATAGCGGACTTTCCCGGCTTTCACCAGTCCGGCCATGGCGCCGACGGTTTCTTCGATCGGCACGTTCGGATCAACGCGGTGCTGGTAATACAGATCGATTCTTTCCACGTTCAACCTTTTCAGGCTGGCTTCGCAGCACTCGCGCACGTACTCCGGGCGCCCGCTGACGCCGCGCACGGATGGATTCGTCTTGTCGCGCACAATTCCGAATTTGGTGGCCAGAAAAACTTTGTCGCGGCGGTCGCGTATCGCTTTCCCCACCAGCACTTCGTTGTCGCCGTAGCCGTAAACGTCGGCGGTATCGAGAAACGTGATGCCCAGCTCGATCGCGCGATGAATCGTGGCGATCGATTCGTTGTCGTCCCGGCTGCCGTAGAACTCCGACATGCCCATGCAGCCCAATCCCATCGCGGAAATGCGTGGTCCATTCTTTCCCAGTTGACGTTGTTGCATGAATCTCACCTCGCCGCTTTCACCCCATTGGATGAAGAGTGCGCCCCATCAGATACAAGCTCTGTCGCCAGCGCCAATGCGCGTCCTTTGCCACAATCAAAATGCGCGCAGAAAAACGCAGCGCAAAGATGGCGCGCCAATCCGCGCTGCTCTGGCCCTGCAGAAAAGTGGGATAATGCGGCCAGAGCAAGTCAAGGATGGACGATGAATCGACACGTGCTCACCGTGCTGATGAGCTTGGCGGCCTCGGCGATCAGCGGCGCGATTTTTGTTGTGGCGCTGTTTCATGAGCTTGCGCTTGTGGAAGCTGCCGCGAGCATCCTCACGGGGCTGCAAGTTTTTTTCCTTAGCTCCGCGATCGCTGACATGCTGGAAAAAAAGAAAGAGCCGAACCGCGTGAGGAATTCCGCCGTGGTATTGGTCACCGTATTTCTGGTCGCGTTTTATTCCTTCACGCGGTATTTCCACTGAACCGTTAGCGGACCGGCCGCCTCTGCTTTTTGTGTGCTCCCCTCGGGAAAGAGCCCCGTGCAGTCGGGGGAAGACAGGACATCCCATTCAGTGGGGGTTGAAAAGCTCCTTTGTTGCGGGATAGATGCGGCGGTAAGCGGAATAGCTGACGTTGAGGGTGGCGACGGCGGCGGGTTGCGGGATGACGCGGGAGGCGACACGCACGGCGGCGGAGCAGGCCGCATCAACGGACGACCAGATGTGCGCGCCGACAGCGGCAAGGAGGGCAGCGCCGTAGGCGGCGCCTTCTTCGGCTTCGACAATTTCAACTGGGTGGCCGTAGACGTCGGCCTGGATCTGCCGCCACAGCGGAGATCGAGCGCCACCACCGCCGAGGCGGATGTTTTTTACGGGCACGTTCATTTCCTGAAAGATCGTGAAGGTGTCGCGCAGGCTGAAGGCCACGCCTTCGAGGATGGCGCGAACGATATGCGCGCGCGTGTGCGAGGCGGTGAGGCCGACGAGGGCGGCGCGAGCATTTGCATCAAGGTGCGGAGTGCGTTCGCCCATCAGATAGGGTGTCCACAAGAGGCCGTCGGAACCAGGGGAAATTTTGGCGGCTTCTTCGGTGAGGCGGTCGTAGGATTCTCGCGCGCCGCTCGAATCCATTGCGAACGTGTCGCGGAACCAGCGCAAAGAGAGCCCCGCGGCCTGCGTTACGCCCATGACGTGCCAGCGGCCAGATATGGCATGGCAGAAGGTGTGAACTCGGCCTTGGGGATCAAGCGCGGGCCGATCCGTGGCGGCAAAGACGACGCCGGAGGTGCCGATGGTGGCGCTGACGGTTCCGGGTGCGACGATGCCCATGCCGGTGGCACCAGCGGCCTGGTCACCTGCGCCAGCCACAACCGGAGTGCCGACTTTCAGACCAGTTTCCGCAGCGCCAGTGGAAGAAAGTTTTCCGCAGACCTCGGGAGATTCGAACAAGCCTGGCAAGGATCCCTCGTCGAGCTCGGCAGCCTGCAACATTTCGCGCGACCAGCGGCGATGGGCCACGTCGAGGAGCAGCGTGCCGGAAGCGTCGGCCACGTCCGTGGCGCGCTCGCCGGTGAGGCGCAAGCGGACGTAGTCCTTCGGGAGCAACACGGAGCGGACGCGCTTCCAGTTTTCAGGTTCGTTTTCGCGGACCCAAAGCAGCTTTGTAAGCGTGAAATTGGGAAGGGCCGGATTGCAGGTGAGCTGAATCAATTGTTCCCGGCCGATTTTCGCAGTGAGATCAAGGCATTCCTTTTCGGTGCGGACGTCGCACCAGATCAGCGCGGGACGCACGACACTTCCCTGCTCGTCGAGCATGACCGCCCCGTGCATCTGGCCGGAGAAGCCGACGCAGGCGATGTCTTTCCCGGACAAGTTGGCGCTTACGAGTGCCTTGCGAATGGCGAGGCAGCAGGCGCGCCACCAGTCCTCCGGGTGCTGCTCGGCCCAGCCGATCTGCGGCGAGGAGAAGGGTTGATGATCTTCCGTGGCGGAAGAGACGACACGGCCGCTTTCATCCGTCACGAGGGCGCGAGTCCCGCCGGTACCAACGTCGATGCCGAGTACGTGGATAGAGCCTCCCTCGACAGCCGGAGTTCGCTGCGGGAAAATACGGGAGAGAGACTATCCCATGTCGCCGGCCATGATGAAGAGGGGCTTCTTTTCGAAGCTGGCGTAATGCGGACGAAGGCGCTCGGTATTGTAGTATTCCTTGACGTTGACGACCTTCTTGGTTGAGGTGACCGTTTCGATGGGCACGTCGTCGTAACGGCCGTTCTTCAGAACAACCAGGCGGCCGTGGACGCCCTTCAAGAGGAGATCGAGGGCGATGTTGCCAAATGCCGTGGGGGCGATGGAATCGATGGCGTCGGGATCCCCGCAGCGAACCAAATACCCCAGTTTTTGATTGACGACGTCGATCTGCTTCCCGTTGTTGAACTTCGCCGACAGCTCTTTCACTTTTTCGGAGACCAGATCGCCAATGCCGCCAAGTTTTTTGTGGCCAAAGGCATCCGCGGCGTTGCTCTCGAAAACCATTTCTCCGCCCTCGAACATGGCGCCTTCGGAAACGAGGACGGTGGAGTAGCGGCTGGGATTTTTCCGGCGATCCTCTACGAGGAGCTGCGTGAGGTGTTCGATGTTGAATTTGTATTCCGGGATGACGCAGCGATTGGCGGCGCCCGCCATCGTGGGGAGCATGGCCGTGAAACCGGCATACCGCCCGAAGACTTCGAGAACCATGAACCGTTCATGAGAGCCAGCCGATGTGCGGAGGCTGTTGACGAGTTGGAGAGTGCGCGTGATGCAAGTGCTGAAACCAATGCAGTAGTCGGTGCCGGGGACGTCATTGTCCATCGTCTTAGGGATGGCAATGACGCGGAAACCTTCCTTGTGAAGCCGCACCCCGTAACTGAGCGTGTCGTCTCCCCCGATGGGGATGAGCATATCGATGCCGAGCCAAGCGAGATTCTTCAAGACTTCCGCCGTAAGGTCGTTTTTGTCCGCCGTGAACTTGTCTTTGAGGTGAGCAGGGACATTGGATTTGCTGACTCGTCCTGGATTCGTGCGGGAAGAATGAAGGAACGTGCCGCCGGTGCGGCCAGTACGATCAACGATTTCTTCGTCAAGGAGGAGGAAATTATCGGAGTTGTCGAAATCCTTATCGCGAACCATGTCGACGAGGCCGGCCCAGCCGTGGCGAATGCCGATGACGTCGAAGCCTTCACGAAGCGCGCGGAGCGTAACACCACGGATGGCGGGGTTGAGACCGGGAACGTCGCCGCCTCCCGTGAGAATGCCGATGACACCTTTCTTGGTCTTGACGTTAGCCATGACTCTTAGAATCGCCTTTTTGCGGCATGCCGAGCGGAAAATTATCGCCTGAGGAACCGATTTTGGGAAGGGGCGAAGCGCTGATTGGCTTTGGGATGCATGAATCAAAATATTTGTTAAGAGATGCAAAAAGAAAGGGCAGACCAAAGTCCGCCCTTTCACAAGCTAAAGGCGGTTATTGGGCGTTGACCTGGGGCACGGGCGCTGCCACCAGGGCTTCGGTGGAGTCCTGAATGGTGAGCATGTCGGTGCGCACCTTTTCCCATTCGAGCAGAGTCAGCCCGTAGGAGGCGAAGAAGCGCCGGATCTTGGCGGAGTCCCAGCGCATGACTTTTTCGAGCACAGGGACCAGGACGCTCATGGCGTTGTCGCTGAGCACGGTGCGCTTGGCGACGCGCGTGATGAACTTGGCCTCCGAAACGGCGATGGTCAGACCGTCGTACTGATTGATGTGCATCATAACGGGCAGGTCGGAACTGCCGTCGCCCATGTAGATGATGTGGTCGTGGCTGATGCCGAGGTCCGCGCGAAGTTCTTCGAGCACGGTGATTTTGCCCCATCCGGCGGAGGCGCGCACGATG
>QHYF01000186.1 GCA_003224075.1 Acidobacteriota bacterium | reverse complement strand
CTGCGGGAAACAAAGGACTTATAACCCCTTTAGAATCCGCACTTACAGAAGATCCTCCCGTAACCCCTGTAGAATCCGCACTTACAAAAACAGGGGGGTGGGGTAGGGTTAGACGAAACGATCACTCGCGAGAGCCTCGGTATGCCATCGGGCTGACTTCTTTTTCGACTTCGGCGGTGTCCACCATGACGATGGCGTCCCACGGGCAGGCGTGCGGCCCCAAAGGCGCTAAAGTGCAAAGACCCCTGTCCTTAAACTGCCCCTCGGGACAGGTGGCGGCTTGCGCTCCCGGGCCTAATCTGGGAAGACACAGCGCTATCTCGAAGGTCCAAGTTTGGAGGCATTATGCGCAGCTTCAAGGTCCTGCCTGCGACATTGGTGCTGGCTACGGTTCCACTAGCCGCACGTGCACAGCAACCGCCAACCCTGGGCGAAGTGATAGACAAGATTGTCTCGCAGGAGCAGGTGGAGGTGCAGTCGCTGCGCCAATATTCGCCTCTGGTGGAAACCTACATCCAGAATCTCCGCGCGGATAAGGAGTTGGGGACCGTGCCGGACGGAGACAAATACTTTCTTGGGCGGGCCGTGCTGGCGAACGGCGTGGAGCTTGAACCGCTGGACCATGACGCCGGCATGAAGCGCAAGCTGTTGGCAGGCGTGAGCGGCTTTTTCTCCACGGAGTTTGTGCCGCGCGGCTTCCTGCAGATGATCTACCTGGACATGAACGACTTCGACCGCGGGCATTACAAGATTCAGTACGTGCGGCGCGAGTTTTTGGGCGAAGTTCGCTGCCTGGTGTTCGACGTCGATCCGTTGCCGAAGTCCGGCAAAGGGCGATTTGTCGGGCGCATCTGGGTGGAGGATCAGAATTTCCACATTGTGCGGTTCAATGGCGCCTACGGCGGATCGTCGCTGACCAGCAACTACTTCAATTTCGATAGCTGGCGGATAAATGCCGGAAAGAACCAGTGGCTCCCGGCGTTCATCTACATCGAACAAGGCGGCGTCCGAGACGCGAAGACGAAGAGCATAGGATTCAAGGCATTCCGAGCGCAGACGCGCCTTTGGTTCGGGAAGAGCAAGAGCTGAATAAAATCCTGGTGGAGGCGCAGACCCCCGTAAACGATCAGACGCAAGCCGCCAACGACTACTCGCCGTTCCAGGCGGAGCGTTCCTGGGACCGGCAGGCGGAAGACAACGTCACCGAGCGGCTGGAGCGGCAGGGCTTGCTGGCGCCGTATGGGGAAGTGGACAAGGTGCTGGAGACGGTAGACAACAATCTCGAGGTGACCAATACTCTCGACATCCAGCCGGAAGTACGCTGCCGCGTGCTCATGACCTCAACGTTGGAGTCGTTCACCATAGGCCACACCGTCGTCCTGAGCCGTGGTTTGGTGGACGTGCTTCCAGACGAGGCCAGCTTGGCGGCCATCCTGGCGCACGAGGTGGGTCACGTCGTGCTCGGACATAAGATAGACACGCAATTTGCGTTCTTCAACCAAGTGCGATTCAACGAAAAGGACACGTTCCGCCACTTTGACTTTGCTCGCACCCCGGAAGAGGAGCAGGCGGCGAAGGAAAAAGGGATCGAACTGCTGAGGAATTCGCCCTACAAAGAGCAGACCGGTACGGCGCAGCTTTTCCTGCAAGCGCTCAACAACCGGGCGAAGGCGATCCCGAATCTGATCAGCCCGCACCTGGGTGACAGGGTCTCAGCAAGCTTGACGGTAGTCTCCGTGGTGTCTGCCACGCAGCCGGCGGATGCAAAGCCAGCGGGCAACGTGATTGTCGCGCTCCCGCTCGGTGGACGCGTCAAGGTTGACCCGTGGAATGACCAACTGCGGTTACTCAAGTCCAAGCCGGCAGGCACAATGGCCGACACCGAGAAGATGCCGTTCCAGATCACTCCGTTCGTATTCTATCTGACCCGCCAAGGAGACAACCCGCCGGCACAAGCTGCCGGCCCGGTGGCAGTGAAGTTGGATGGGGATGCAAAACCCTAGATAGTTGCAGGGGAGAACTTTAGGCCTCAATAGGACATCGGGCCGACTTCTTTTTCGACTTCGGCGATGTCCACCATGACGATGGCGTCCCACGGGCAGCCATCCAGGAAGCAGCCGTCCGGCCCCTTGCTGAGGCACTTCTTGCAGCCGATGCAGAGAATCGGATCAATCTGGATGCGCCCGAACGGCGGATTGTCCTCATCCGGGACCCAGAACATGCAGTCTTCCACCGGGCAATATTCCACGCAGGCGGGCGACCCCGCGCAACCGGTGCAGCATTCGGTGATGACTGCAAGCTCTTTGGGTTTTTTCTTGCGCGCGGTGGCGATCCCCTTGGAACGGGGCTCCTGCTTCATCTCGTCGGGCACCATTCCAGGCGCTTTCGCAACTTGCGGTTCCGTGGCCATGACGAAATTATACCTTCGATCTCAAGATTTTGTAACTGGCGTCCGTTTTGCGCGTCTTCCAGAAAAAGACGCAAAGGAGCCTGCGAAGCTCGCTTTCAGCGCCGGCTTTCATCCATGAATTATCTTCCCTCTTCATGCCGCCCGTTCATTCCACGAGCCGGATCTCCGGAAAAGTTCGCTCAGCCGTGGCTCCTCCTGCTTCGAGCGCATCCAGCCATCGCAGAACTTCTTCGCGGAACGCAGCCACGGCAATGCCCCCAAAGTGCGCCGGATAGGCCGCGAGTCGGCGCAGTGCCCTTCGCAACAATGATCTGGCGCCTTCGGGATTTCCGCGTTGTAAGTGGTGAAAAGCTGCGGCCACCTGAATCACAGCCTGCAAAAAAGTTTTCTCCGGCTCTTGCGATCGCAGCCACACGCCTTCCCAATGTTCATGCGCCGCAAAGAACTCCTCTTTGCGGTAGCATCGCAGTCCTTCGGCGAGCCCTCCGCCGCTCCAATCTAATTTCATCCGCTTTCCTCGTGGTTTCCTCTCCCTCCATCATTTCAGATGAAGCGAACTTCCGCATCTTTTCCTGCAGGTCAAAGATCATTTGACAGTCCCGGATTTGACAGTCCCGCATTCCTCGTAGATTGATGATTCCCAGCCGTCCTCCTCTTCGGAACTGAAGCGAAATGCATCGCCTCGAAGGCGTGGAATAGGATTAAAATGCACGGCGGTGTGGGAGGATAGTCGATGAAGCGCGCGACATTTTGCTGTTTCGTTTTGTCTCTGATGGTTACATCTTTCACAAAGGCGCAGTCCAAACTCTCCGTGAAGTGGGAAGAATTGACGGCCGCGGACTTCCGCGACGCCATTCAACAATCCAAAGGCACCTGCCTGCTGCCCTTTGGCATCCTTGAAAAGCACGGCCCGCATCTTCCGCTGGGCACGGACCTCCTGAACGTGCGCTATGCGTCGTTGCACGCCGCCGCGCAGGAATACGCGGTGGTTTTTCCGGAGTTCTACTTCGGTCAGATTCTTGAAGCCAAACATGAGCCCGGCACGGTGGCCTACAGTCTTGAACTCCAATTGAAGCTGCTTCAGGAAACCACCGACGAGATGGCGCGCAACGGCTGCAAGAAAATCGTCATCGTCAACGGCCACGGCGGCAACGAGCACCTGCTCCCCTACTTCGCGCAGGCCCAGCTCGATCATCCGCACGATTATGTCGTTTACGTCCTCGCCGGTGGCAGAAGCCTCCCCGGCGGCCCGCCGAAAAAATCAACCGGCATTGACTACCATGCCGGTGAGAACGAAACCTCCAACACCATGGTTTCCCGGCCCGACCTCGTCCATCTCGACCGCTCCGCGCGCGAATCGGGCGCCGATCAAAAGCGCGTCACCCTGCCGGATAACGTCTACACGGGCATCTGGTGGTACGCCCGGTTTCCAAACCATTATTCGGGTGACGGCTCGGTCGCTACCAAAGAGCTGGGCGAGTGGAACATGAACAATTGGATTACGGCGACCGTCGAAACGATTCGCGCCGTCAAGGCTGACGATCAAAGCCTGAAACTCCAGAACGAATTCTATGAAAAAAGCAAGCATCCTCTCGATACGCGGCCCTGACCGCCACGCATCAAAGCGGACAGCCACGGCGCGCGGATCGGCAGAATCCTCAGCGGATTTTGCGAAGTTGTTCCATCCAGCGGACTAGCATGTCATGGTGGGGCGCTTCAATATCGATGAATTCGATGCCCATGCCGATTCGTGGCTTCACGATTCGCACCATCGCCAGCACTTCCACTTTCTGGTCCTTCCGCGTCAGCGTAATCCGCGTGCGCGTGCCCAGCGGCAGCGGCCGGCTGGTGCAAACGAACGCGCCACCAAGGGAAATATCCGAAGTGACGCCCTCGGTTCGCGAGCCCGATTCCAGGTCCAGCAGCACAACGTCTGCGGCAAAAGGGTAGCGAATGCAGAAGCGGCGGTCACGGACGGAGAGGCCTCGTGACTCGCCTTTCGATGTTCGGTCATCCATGGAAATAACGTTGCTCACCGTGGTATCCGCCGGCTGCGGGCGGCTGTTGCTTGCCGGCGGGAGATCCTGGCACTTCTTAGTGTGCCTTAAATAAATCGAAATGGCGTTTTTCCAAGCGGCGCGCAAGCGAAAAAGGCAACACCCTCCCCAAACCGCATCGCCCAAACCGTGTCCTTCGCGCGTTATTACTTGGAACGACAAACCGCGCTTCGCCAGCCTGCCCGCTTCTTTTTTGCGTGTTAGCCTGATGCTAGAGCTTTTCCCGGGGCACACCATGACCACAGAATCCGATGGTCTCCGGCAGAGTGACCGCGTCAGCCTGCGCATACCCGTCGAGGCGTCGTGGGCTACTTCTACCGGCACCGTCGTCAAGCACACCGCCGAAACACTGCTCGTCAGCCGCAATGGCGGCGTCGTGCGCCTGAACGAAAAACTTTCCACCGGCCAAGAGTTGCACCTCCGCCGCCACCAGGATGGCGACCATTGGAAGAGCACTCGCGCTCGCGTCGTCGCCGAAATCGACCAGGACCCGCCGCACCACTTTATTTACGCCATCCACATTCTTGATCCCCGCTCCGACTTCTGGGACATCGAATTCCCTTCGCTGCACAAAGGTGAAGAAGCCCTCGCCCGCCTCTTGATGGAATGCAGTTTTTGCCAGCGCCGCGAAGTCGTTTATCTCGACGAGCTGCAATTAAAATCCTTCGAAGTCCGCAAATGCGTCGCGCGCATCTGCAAGCATTGCGATTCCCCGTCCATCTGGATCGAATCGCTCTCCGAAGCGCGCACCCCCGACGACGGCGCAGCTAAACCCGCCGCCGAAGATCGCGTGATTCCCCGCCGCAACCGCACCCGCGTCAAGGCCCGCATCCTCGCGTGCATTCGCCGCCGCGGCTTCCAGGAAGAAATCGCCGTCTGCGAAGATTTGTCCAAAGGCGGAATCAGCTTCCGCAGCCGCAATCAGTATCCCGAAGGCACGCGCGCCGAAGTCGCCGTGCCGTTCACTCCCGGTACCGGCGCCATTTTCGTTCCCATCCGCATCGTTTTCTCCCAGGCCATGCCCACGGCCGGGCTCTACCGCCACGGCGCGGCCTACATCAAGCCTCCCCTCGACACCTGACCCTTCTCCCTCTCCCGTAGCGGCTCAGGACGATTTGCAGCGAGTCTTGTCACAAAGAGTTGGAACGGCACGAGCTTGCGTCATAGCGGGTCCGTCCGCAATCCTCAGGCCCAACCACAGGAAGAGGCGGACACGCCTACGGGCTCGCTGAAGCGGACATTTCATGTGCTAATTCCACCGGACATATCATGTGCTAACGACAGCGTGGATTTAGGCTCTTGACCGCAGGCCCTTTCGGCGGTAGCCTCGCGCCTAATTCCTGCATTCATCTTTGATTCCAAGGAGGCTGCGCATGGTTCCCCTCACGGCTCTTTTGCTCCCTCTCCTACTCGCGGCTGTTATCGTGTTCGTGGCCAGCTCCATCATGCACATGGTGCTGCCGTATCACCGCAGCGACTACCGGCAGCTCCCCGATGAGGACAAGCTTCTGCCCGCCTTACGAGCGGCTGGTTTGAAGCGAGGTCTGTATATGTTCCCGTATTGCACCCACAAAGATATGAAGTCCCCCGCCATTGCGGAAAAACAGAAGCAGGGGCCCGTAGGGATGCTGACCGTGTTTCCGACTGGCCCCGTCAACATGCCAAAGTACCTCGTCATGTGGTTCGTCTATTGCCTGCTCATCGGCCTCTTCGTTGCTTATCTCACCGGACGCACGGTTACGCCCGGAGCGCCCTATCTGGCGGTCTTTCGCGTGGCGGGAACAGCGGCGTTCCTGGCGTATGGCGTGGGACAACTGGTCAACGCCATCTGGGCGGGCCAGCCATGGAGTGTGACCATTAAGCACGTCATTGATGGTCTTATCTACAGCTTGCTGACCGCCGGGACCTTTGGCTGGCTCTGGCCCCGGTAATGGCCAAGGCGGCCGGCTTCATGCCGCGCAACTCCATATAGGTCTTGCCGAACAACAAAGGGCTGTACCACACGGCGCCCACCACAAACGCTACAACCGCGGCCACGACGACGGTCCAATCGTTTATTTGTAAAACGACCGTCGGGGGTCATTAGCGGAGGCTGGCAAAGCTGCAGCGGTGACCTTTTCAGCAAAGGTTTGAAGGCCAAGAATTTGCCCCTTGTCGGGAATTTACCTGCCTTCGAATTACTTACTTTACCCCATTGATTTGGAAGCCGCGCAGTCCTATAGGTACGCTGCAGGCATCATCTTCGAGGCCTAACGAGGTTCGGTCCAGGCACCAATGGCTGACGATGAGGTCTGATCGACCGCAACAAGGGCTTCACCAGTTTCCGCGGCTTCGCGAGGAAGGTACGAGCTTGGAGCCGCGGAGAAGCGGCCATTCGAGTTCCTGGCGCGGGGGGTCTAGAGTGTCAGGCCCTTATAAGCCGCAGGTAGGTTCACGGTGAGTGTCGGTCACGAGCGAAAGAAGATATTGATCGTCGGGGAGGAGCCGTCGGCCCGCCTGGAGATGCGTGTTTTGCTTGGAAGCTCAGGCTGCGAGTGCACTGTCGCCTCGAACCTCCAACAGGCGCTGGGGACGATGGATCAAAGAAAATTCGACGCCGTTGTACTGGACCCACAATCCTCAAGCTCACAGGTCACAGAGCTAATTTCGAGGATTAACGAATCTCACCCGGATCTCATTGGACGTGTAGTGCTTATCAGCGAGGAGGGGAAAGATTCAGTGATTGGGGACTTGGCCGAGCGCTACTCGCTCACCGCTGTCCAACGGAAGTTTCTGCTGCAACAACTTTGGGGCAGCCTGGAATCGCTATTCTGTCGTCAGGCGGTGTTTCAGAACGTCGCGCAAATGGCGCGGCTCATCTCCGATAGCTTCCGCGATCCGCGCCCCGCTGGGGTGCGCGCTCTGCAAAATAGGAATCGAAGACTGCTCTACGCATCCGGAAGTCTAAGGGTGGACCTCTCAGTCGAGCCGGAAGATGGCTCTAACCGCCTAGCTCTCACGGGGCAGATTCTGGATTCAGCTAAGCGAGATCGTAGTTTTGCTGGCGTTCCAGTGAAGCTTAATGGCTGGAAGGGTCCATCGGCGCAGGCAACTGCCGGGGAGTTCGGCGAGTTCCATTTTGATTTCAACTTTGAGCCAATCGTCAGCCTAGAAATAAGAATTGCAGAAGATCACTGCATAGCGATTCCGTTACCGGCACTGGAGCGGCCCGTCGAAGAACGGCAGGATATTCGCAGCTCTTCTAGCCGGCAACGGAACTGAATGTTTAGGTGAACTACTCTCGGGGAAAGAGAGAAGGAGAAGAAACCATGAAAGCGAGGGCTCTGTGGGTCGTTCTGGTCTTCTTTGGACTGTGGAGCAGCCCAGCCGCCGCTGGCAACAGATTTATTGTCCGTGACCCATCCGGTCTCACTTCCCTACAGCAAGTCTGCTTGGTGCTGGGTTGTAATGTAGCGGGCGGCCTTGACGGCACCTTGAGTAAAGTCTTCTTGGTCACTACTCCAGACCTCATTGATCCGAACGCCTTTCTGCAAATCCTCCAGAGCCAGCCGGGAATCGCACACGCAGAGCTAGACGCCCTGTTGAAAGTCATGCAAGCCACTGCTGCGGCACCTCCTAGCGGGTTGTCGGACAATACGCCCGTGAATTACTTCGGAGCGACTGTCATTCACGGCTATGTCAGCCAGCCCGCCATCGCCATTATCCGGCTACCAGACACGCAGACTGCTTTCAGCGTGAGCGGCGCAGGGATAGTAGCGGTTATTGATACGGGGGTCGATCCGGCGCATCCCGTGCTTCAAAGTGTCCTCGTTGCCGGTTATGACTTTACCCGTAACATCGCAGGCTCAGCTTCTGAACTCACGGACGTAAACCAACCCTCTATCGGCAGCGGGGCCTCCCCAGCGATGGTGAATCAATCTAGCGCTGCGATTCTCGATCCAGCATCGGTCTTCAATTTCGGGCAGCCACAATACCAGGCATTCGGCCATGGGACCATGGTGTCGGGCATCATTCACCTCGTGGCCCCGACCGCGCTCATCATGCCTCTGAAAGCTTTCAACGCCGATGGCACGGGTTATTTGTCGGATGTCCTGCGCGCCATCTACTTTGCGGTGCAGAACGGTGCCAGCGTGATCAATATGAGTTTCAGTTTCTCAACGTATTCCTCTGAGGTGGCCAGAGCCGTTAAGTATGCAACCCGCCACCAAGCGATTTGCGTGGCTTCGGCAGGAAACGACGGCAAAGAGGAAATGGTCTATCCGGCTGCACTTTCGAATGTCATGGGCGTAGCCTCAACCACAAACAACGATACCGTCTCGACGTTTTCTAATTATGGCGAGGATCTCGTTTGGGTTGCAGCCCCGGGCGAAGGCATCATCACCACCTATCCGTTTGGCACCTTTGGGGCCGGGTGGGGAACCTCCTTCAGCGCACCTTTTGTGTCCGGCGCGGCCGCCCTCCTCCTAAGCGTTAGGGCGAATTGCAACGAGGCTTGCGCGGAACGGTCGTTGGCGCAGGCTGTTTGGATCTCTCCCGATCTTGGCAATGGACGCGTGGATCTTTACCGAGCAACTGGCGCGGCCTCCGTAGGACCTTACTGACCGCTCAAGGTAAGCGGAGTCATCGCAGCACGACCGTGGAACGAGGAGATCGCCCGCCGCATTGCGGACCTGGACTCGCGGAAAGCGAAAACGGTTCCGTGGCAACAGGTTCGAGGCAAGATTCAATCCCGATTCACGGATGGCAAGTAAGAGGGTTGAGTTCCACGTATAGGTGAAGGCAGTTTTCAGTCCAAGGCGTGGGCGGTGTCGCGCTCTTGGCGGCG
>QHYF01000179.1 GCA_003224075.1 Acidobacteriota bacterium | reverse complement strand
TACCTCGCCACAAAGGCGGACACTGACTTGGAGGGCCGGGCCTCGGTGGCGGGTCTCACTCCAGGAAGCTATTGGATCAGCTCGCTCAACCTCGACGCCGCAGCCGGGGATACGCGGCTGCGCTGGGATGTTCCGGTAAGAATCGAACCGGGAAAAACCGCCCGCATAGAATTGACGAACTTGAACTCCACCGACGCGCGCGGCTACAACCCCTAGCGCGTTCGCGCTGCCGCTATGGGCACGCCCCTCCGCTGGTTTGCGTTCAACCTGTTCATCCTAGTGGCACTCGCGCTGGACCTAGGCGTTTTCCACCGCAAGGCGCACAAGATCCGCCTGAAAGAAGCTGGGTTGTGGAGCGCCCTGTGGATTACGCTGGCGACCGTCTTCGGCATCGGGGTGTGGCACTGGTTCGGGGAACAACGCGGCCTGGAATACTTCACGGGATACCTCATTGAGAAAGCGCTGAGCGTCGACAACCTATTCGTCTTCCTGGTGATCTTCCGCGTTTACCAAGTAGAGGAACGCGTTCAGCATCGGGTGCTGGCCTGGGGAATCATCGGCGCGCTAATCATGCGCGGCATTATGATTGCCGCCGGCGCGGGGCTCATCTCAAGATTTCAATGGGTGCTCCCCTTATTTGGGGTGTTCCTGGTGTACACCGGGCTACACATGTTGTGGACCAAAGAAAGAGACGTGCGTTACGAAAAAAATCTGCTCTTCAAGTTTGCCAACCGACACTTGCGCGTTACAAAGTCCTATGAGGGGGAACGATTTCTCATTAAAGAAGATGGCAGAAGATTCGTTACACCTTTATTCTTGGTGCTGCTAATCGTCGAAATTACCGATGCGACGTTCGCCATCGACTCGATTCCCGCGATTTTCGGCATTACGCGGGACGCGTTCATCGTGTATACGTCGAATGTGTTCGCCATTCTCGGCCTGCGGGCGCTTTATTTCCTGCTTGCCGACCTGCTTGAATACTTCCGTTACCTGAGGATCGGTCTCGCCGCGGTTCTGATGTTCATCGGCGGGAAAATGGCGGCCGACCCGTGGGCACACATAGCGATCACAATCTCACTGGGAATCGTCGCGGGCCTCTTGATGCTGGCGTTGCTCTTCTCGGTGTTGTGGCGGCGGAAATCGCGCGGCTAGCGAACCAGTTTCATTCGAACATCAGATCGTCGATATAACACCACATCCAGTTCTCGCCCGGCTCGTGAGACCGGATGACGGGATGATTGGTGGCGTGGAAATGTTTTGTGGCATGTTTATTTTTCGAAGAATCGCAGCAGCCCACATGTCCGCAGGTCAGGCACAGGCGCAGGTGCACCCAACTGTCACCAATCTTTAGACACTCTTCGCAGCCCTTGGTCTTTGGCCTCACGCGGCGAATCTGATCGAGATGGGTACATTGGTCGGCCATGGTTTTCTCCTGCAGAATCAGAGCGCGGCTTGAATCGGGATGCGCACGTGGAAGCGAGTGTCACCCGGGACGGATTTTACGGTAATGAGACCGCGCATTTTCTTCACAATGCGGTGAACGACATCCAGTCCAAGGCCGGTTCCCTCGCCCACACCTTTTGTCGTGAAAAACGGCTCGAAGATGTGCGATTGCACTTCGAGAGGGATGCCCGGGCCGTTGTCCGCGATTTCCACAAGCACGTATTCATTTTCGCGAGCGGCGCGGACGGTAAGCTTTCCATTTTCTTTCATAGCATCGACGGCATTGTCGATCAGGTTGGTCCAGACTTGATTGAGCTCGCTGCCGTAGGCCATCACTTTCGGCAAGTCTGGGGCGTACTCCCGCTGGACGGAAATGCCGCGCTTCAGTTTGTGATGCATGATGGTGAGCGTCGTTTCCAAGCTCTTCTTGATGTCGACTTCCTGCAGCGGCGCCTGGTCCATGTAGGAATATTCTTTGATGGCCCTGATCAAATCCGATATGCGGGCGGTGCTCTGCTCGAGTTCGGCGGCGATGCGCTCCATTTCCAGAAGAGTGCCGAACCGGGTCAGCTCGGAGCCGAGGGAAGCTCCGGCGGCTACCGCAAAACTTTCGAGATGCGCGTCGGTCAAGTTGGCATCGGCAAGAAGCGGCGCGAGCTTCCAGGCTTCAGCGACCTGATGAGATTCGAGCCACGCCTGGATCGCTTCTTCGCGCTCGACGCGCGCAAATTCGTCCTTGTATTCAGCAGGCTTCAAATCGGCACGAATCTGCTCCTCGCGCTCGGCGAGTAAGCCGCAGTCGTCGGGCCCAAGCTTCGAATCGCGGCCGACCACGCGCAGGCGCTGGAGGCAATCTTTGAGCGCGGCGGCGGAACGGCGAGCGGCGGCGGAAGGATTGTTGAGCTCGTGCGCGAGGCCTGCTGACAGTTTTCCGAGCGCGGCGAGCTTTTCCCTTTGCTGTTCGTCGCGGGTGACGCTTCGAACGCGATCGGTCAAGAGACCAACGAGGCGCTTCGAGAGCTCGGGCATGCGTTGAAAGAGTTCGGGAAACTTACCGGAGGGAAATGCAAGAGAACGGACGGGGAGCACGGCGCGGCCGGTGACGCCGAACGTTTTCATTCTGGAAAAGGGCAAGACACCGGTGACGTCTCCGGCGCGGGCGGTAAAAACGGGGCCGTCCTGCGGACCGTTCTCGCGCCGGGCCCGCAATTCGCCCTCGAGCATCACGAACATCGTGTCTGCGGGAGTGTCTTCCTTCACGGTAATGCCGCCGACCTCCGTGCGGCGCTCCTCCGATTGGGAGACGAACCATTCCAAGTCGGCTTGCCCCTGGTCCGCAAAGGCGGGAACTCTGCGCAACTCGGCGATCAGCGCTGAGATGTGCGATGGATCCGTCGTTCCGCTCATCCGCGCACCATTGGAATTGCGGCTCCGTTCATTGGACCTTGGCCAGATACTGGTGGATGAACTGTACAACAACAGCGCCTTCGCCGACGCCCGAGGCGACACGCTTGACGGAACCGTGGCGGACGTCGCCGACGACAAAAATTCCGGGAACATTGGTTTCGAGCAAGCCAGGATCGCGGTCGAGGGTCCATGACTGCGGTTTCTTGCCGCCGATGAGGAGATCGGGGCCAGACAGAATGAAGCCACGGTCGTCACGCTGAATCAAATCGCCAAGCCATTCCGTCCGGGGTTGCGCGCCGATGAAAATGAAGAGGCTAGTGGCGGGCAGTTCCTTGGTCTCTCCCGAAGGAGAACACTGGATGGTGATCTCGCTGAGGCGCGATTCGCCGTGAACCGCGATGACGCTGGCGTGGGGCCACACTTCGATGTTGGAGGTTTTCTCGATTTGCTCGATCAAGTAATGGGACATGGTACTGGCGAGGGAAATGCCGCGAACCAGCATCACGACCTTTTCCGCGAATTTTGAAAAGTGCATGGCGGCTTGCCCGGCGGAATTCGCGCCGCCAATGATGTACACGGTTTCACCCTTGCAGGCCAGGGCTTCGGAGGTTCCGCCGCCATAGTAAACGCCGGCGCCCTGCAAGCGCTCAATGCCCGGGATGTCGAGAGTGCGCCATTGCACACCCATGGCGAGAAGAAGCGCATGGCAGGAAATTTCGAAGCCATCAGCGAGTTTCAGAAAGCGATAGGGGCCTTCCGCCCGGATGCCAACGGCTTCCTGCGGAGCAAGAATCTCCACGCCGAATCGCCGTGCCTGAGCCACGGCGCGGCGGGCGAGATCATTGCCGCTCAGCCCCGAAGGAAAACCGAGATAGTTCTCAATGCGGGAGCTGAGCCCGGCCTGACCGCCGGGCGCTTCACGTTCGATCATCACCGTGTGCAGGCCTTCGCTGGCACCATAAACGGCGGCAGCGAGCCCCGCAGGGCCACCACCAACAATGGCGAGGTCGTAGAAGCTGGTCTGCGTGTGCGTGCGCAGGCCGATCTTGTCAGCAACGGCGGGCAGAGGAGGTTCGGCAAGGCGCGCACCATCGGGGAAAAGAATGAGGGGAAGCGTTTCCGCTTCTGGCCCGAGCGAGGCGACTAGGCTGCGCACTTCTGGATCGCTCTGGCTCAGCTCGACATCGATCCATTGGTAAGGAACTTGATTGCGCGCGAGAAAATCGCGCAGCTCGTAAGAGCGCGTCGACCAGCGGGTGCCGAGGACGCGAATGCCTTCATAGGGTGGGCGGAAGGTCGCCGTCCAGTCGTGAAGTAGGTCGTCGAGTGCCGGAAAGAGCTTTTCTTCGGGAGGGTCCCATGGCTTCATTAAATAGTAGTGGACGCGGGCTTCATTGATGGCGTCGATGGCGGCGCTGGTATCCGCGTAAGCGGTGAGGAGTGCGCGCTTGGCGAGTGGATGCATTTCCATGGCTTCGGAGAGGAAACCGACGCCGTCCATCTGCGGCATACGCTGGTCGGCCAGGAGCAGGGCCACGGGATTGTTGCGGGCCTTGAGTTCACGCAGAGTGTCGAGGGCGGCGCTTCCGGAATTCGCGCGCATGACGCGATAACGGTTGGAGTACCGGCTGCGCAAATCGCGCTCGATGGCTCGGAGAACCTCGGGATCATCATCGACGGTTAATAAAACGGGCTTGGGCATACTCCTCAGATGAAGGAGAGTTTGATTTCGTTGCGTATTACATGGTCGTCGTCCGGTTACGGCTTCTATTGGGTCGGGCCTCACGCTACAATTGCCGGCATCTCCATGTCCAGTCCTCTCGCTCAATCCATCGCCGACCTCTCGTCCGCCGATGCGTCCAAGAGGCTTGCGGCCGCGGGTGAAATCTATCGGTTAGGCCGGGCGACCGCGGGATCTGCCATTTCTGACTGGTGGGCCGAAAGCGAACTCTCCTCGCTCCTGTTTGGACCCAATCCCGCCATAACGGTTGGGCTCGCGGTGCAGCGCGATACGTTTGGGCGAATTCGAATTGCTA
>QHYF01000178.1 GCA_003224075.1 Acidobacteriota bacterium | reverse complement strand
GCGTTGCGAGGATGCGGCGTTCTGCACGGAATAAGAATACCTCAGGCCGCCGTCTGCCGGCGCAGCAGCAGCACCAGGGTAATCATGAGCAGCGCGCAGAGCAGCGGCACCAGCAATCCAACGCGCAAACTGCCAGAGAATTTTGAGACAGATCCGACCAGCCATGCCCCGACGGATCCCCCGAGGGAAGCCAGCGCGAAAAGAACGCCCCCGATTTTTTTGGCGCGCGCGCCATACCATCGCGCGAGCCAGGCAATGTAGATCGGGTAAACGCTGGCGCATCCGAGGCCTGCAAGAAAGACCGCCACGATGGCAATCTTTAGAGCAGAAGATGTGATCAGCAGTGTGGTTCCGGCGGCCGCTAAGCCCAGAGCGCCGAGTACGATTTTTCTCTCGGACTGCCTCCGCAAAACAAGCGGCGCGCCGGCTCGTCCGAACGTGAGGCCGGCATAAAAAAACATCGGCGCCAGTGTCGTCATGCCTGTGATTCCGCTCGCAAGCCGCTTAGCGTACTCCGCGGACCAGATGCCGATGCCGTTTTCCATCGCTACATAGATGAAGAACATGGCAGCCAGCGCGATCGCGACTCCTAATCCGATTGCAGGGGACGGTGCGCCCGCCGTACTCACATGCTTTTCGTGCTTCTGCCCGCTGAAGGAGGCGAACAGCAGACCCAGAACGAGAACTCCGCCAAAGATTGCCGTGCCCGTCAGCAGGAGATTCAACCCATTGTGTTTCACCGCCAAGGCCATCAATGCAGAACAGGCCATCGCTCCTGCACCCCACGCGAAATTGAGCTGGTTCAAGAGCGATGCACTCTTTGCTCCTCCCAATTCCGCAACGAACAAATTTGTTCCTGGAGTAATTAACCCATAGCCCAGGCCGAAAGCTGCGGTAGCCGCTAGAGCAACGCGGTGCGCGTCCGCGTTAAGGAACGCAAGGCCTCCCCCCATTAGCGCGTAACCCAAAACCAAAGCTGGGCGGTATCCCCTCCAAGCGGCAATCGCACCTGATCCGACACTGCCTCCAAATGCAGCCAGGAATTGAATCATAGGGAAAAGACCAGCCTGCCCGTCATCGAGAGACCATCTCTTGATAAAAATGGGCAGCATCGGACCGACGATCGTGGTCGCTATTCCGCTCAGCACGAAGCCTGCGAAGAGCAGGGCGAGCAAGTTGCGGTGACCTCCCGTTTCCGGGATAACTGAACTTTGTTCGCTCATAGGCAATGTGCCATTCTGCAGGACATGGCTCTTTCAGGCAACTTCGCGTTTCCGAAAAAACCCTTCTGCCTGGGATTCGAAAGTTCGATACTCTTGAGCATTCACTCTTACAGAACGATGGTTTTCTATGATTGAAGTTGGCCTCGTTGGATTCGGTCTCGCCGGGCGTGCGTTTCACGCCCCGGTGATTCGCGCCGTGCCGGATTTGCATCTTGCCACTATTCTGCAACGGAGCGGCAGCGAAGCAGCCGGGAAATATCCCGACGTTCGAATCGTTCGAAATCTGGATGATCTTCTCGCCATCAAGGAAATCCATCTGGTTGTCATCGCCACGCCAAACGACACACATTATGAGTTCGCGCGGCAGTGCCTTGCGGCGGGCCGCGACGTGCTGGTTGACAAGCCCTTTACCACGACTCTCGACGACGCCGAGTCACTGGTGTCGATTGCGAAGAATGCAGGCCGCCTGCTCACGGTCTATCAGAACCGCCGTTACGACGGCGATTTTCAGGCCATTCGAAAGCTTGTGACGGACGGAATTCTCGGACGCGTCGTCCGATTCGAAACGAATTACGACCGCTATCGCCCGCAGCTCAAGCCCGGCGCCTGGCGCGAGAGCGCGCGTGCGGGCAGCGGCATCCTTTTCGATATTGCCCCGCACTTGATCGATCACGCGCTGGTCCTCTTCGGTCTTCCGGAAGCCGTGACCGCGGACGTTCGAATCGAGCGGGAAAACGCTCTCGCTGACGATGCGTTCGATATCATGCTTCATTATCCGCGCGGCATGCGCGCGGTGCTTCGTTCGACCATTCTCGCCGCAGCGCCGCGTCCGCGCTTCGTTTTACATGGCACGCTGGGCAGCTTCGTCAAACAAACATTCGATCCGCAGGAGGCGAACCTCCGAAGAGGATATATCTCCACAGATACAGCTTGGGGCGCCGAGCCGGAAGAAAACTGGGGTGTCTTGACGGTTCCAGCCGGAGACACGTTCACGCAGCGGCGCATTCCGTCAGCCCACTGTGACTACCGCGACTTCTACGCCAATGTGCGCGATGCCATTCTGGGGCGCGCCAAGCTCGCCGTCACGCCGGAATGGTCCTTGAACGTCATGCGGCTTCTCGAACTCGTGCGCGAAAGCAGCCAGAAGCGCCGCACCCTCCCTTGGGATTCCGGAATCATTTAAGAGTCTTGCAGACACCCCTATTCAGGCGGAAATACACCCGCCGAGCTGCAGAGGTTCGGGCCTCGCGGAAAGCGATTGCGGAAGGCGCGGACGATCAGCTCTTTAATGAACGGTCAGAGTGACGTCGAAGACCGCTTTGCAATTGGCGGAGGGATCGTCAGTGACGGTCGTCGACACGTTGCCGCTCTTGATGGAAAAATCCAGCGGCCTCTTCGGGGAATTGGGCAACCCGGTGATGCGGGCCTTGCCCTCGCTGTTGGTGCCGATTTCGAGTTCCGTCTTGCGCAGGCTCCAGAATCCGTACTTGATCGTTACGCTAATCTTGGCATTATAAAGAGCTTTGCCTGAGCCGTCTTTCACAGTGAAATCTGCGCGGCAGGAGCCAAGGCCGGCGTCAATAACGGGAACTTCCGGCGAATCGGCCGTGAGGGGTCTGCCGCACGGAATGAGGACGAGGCTCGCGCACAGAAAGAGAACGGGCCGAACTTGCCAAAGGCGCATTTGACCTGACTCCCCCCGCCCAAAAATTTACACCGGTCAAAGCGCGATTGCAATTCTCTTGTTCGATTCCGTGGTGATCCGCGAGTCGAACGCGGAAGTGCAAAATTCGCTGAGAGCTGAAGAGGTTCCGCGTATAATCTGATTTTTCAAGGTGCTCTTCGCAGGGAGGCGATAGTTCGCGCCCGTAACAAGAAAGGGAAGGAGCGGCCCACTGCCATGACCGTCGAACTGGCACCCTCAATCCTGTCGGCAAATTTCGCGCGCCTTGGTGAAGAGGCAAAAGCCGCGCTGGACGGGGGCGGCACCGTACTCCATGTCGACGTGATGGACGGCCACTTTGTCCCGAATATCACTGTTGGACCGCTGGTCGTGAAATCCTTGAGGAAAACACTTCCCGACGCCACTCTGGACTGCCACTTGATGATTGAAAAGCCTGATGATTACATTCCCGCGTTCGCCGAAGCCGGCGCGAGCTGGATCTCCGTGCACCAGGAAGCTTGCGTGCACCTGCATCGCACGCTCCAGCTGATTGAGTCGCACGGCTGCAAGCCGGCGGTGGTCCTCAATCCCGCCACCCCGGTGCATATGCTCGATGAAGTCCTGGACACGGTTCACCACGTCCTCGTGATGTCTGTGAATCCGGGATTCGGCGCTCAGCAATTCATTCGCGGAGCTCTTCATAAGATTAAGACATTAGCCGAAGTCCGCGACTCGCTCGGCCTGTCGTTCCGCATCGAAGTAGATGGCGGTATAGCGCTCGATACGGTCGCCGATGTGGTGCGCGCGGGCGCTGAGTTGCTGGTCGCGGGCAACGCCGTCTTCGGTCACGGCAACATTCGTGAAAACGCCGCAAAACTCCTCGCCGCCGCCCGCTCCGCCGCACTGGTCCGCACCTGAACCCCTCCGGGCGCGTCCCCGACGCGATGGGTGCCTACACAGGCGCGGATTATAAGGAAAGATACAAACAGGTGTAGAATGGCAGTTGTAAGGGCGCTACCACTAGCAGTTGCTCAACACGCAGGATACTTCGGGCCACTCTTCAGGAAGCCACTTCGCCGCTAGGCCATTTCTTCTTCCAGCCGCTTCCCAGCAACAATCGGAGTGGAAGGCGCATCCCAGCAGATAGCAGGCTCTGTTCGGCCGCGAAGAGCCGGGCAGGTAAAGCATGCACGGCTACAGCACAGACTCGGGCGAAAGGAGGGTCGTCCCTCTTTTGCTCGCGCTGCTGGCCATAGCGCTGGCGTGGGTATCTTCAAAATTCCTCGCGAGCATTCACCTTTCGATGCCCTGGTGGGTGGACGCTCCTTCCAGTATGGCGTTCTACGGCGTGCTCTACGCCCTTTTCGACAAATACTTTTGGCGAAACAGCCTGGTGTGCAAATTGGGGTTGGTTCGAACCCCAAATCTCACGGGACGCTGGCGCGGCTTTCTTATCACCTCTTTTGACGGCCATGCGAAGCGCCACGATCTGATGATCAATATCTTCCAGAGTTGGACGCAAATCAGCGTGTTCCTCACCACGACAACGTCCATATCGCGTAGTTGCGCGGCAGTGATTCAAATTGATGACCCGGAAGGCGTCTCATTGATCTACCAGTATCAGAATCAACCACTGGCAAACGCGATGAGAACCATGCACATGCACTATGGCACAGCGATGTTGAGAATCTCGAACTGCGCGTGCCTTGTCGGCGATTATTACGCAGGGCGCGACCGGCGGACCTTCGGCCGGATTTGCTGCAAGAGGTCGTAGACGCGGCTATTGAAATCTACGCAACGGTGACTTCGGGACTGAGGTAGACGTCCTGGATGGCGTTCAGGAGTTGCACGCCTTCTTTCATCGGGCGCTGGAAGGCCTTGCGGCCGGAGATCAGGCCGGTGCCGCCGGCGCGCTTGTTAATGACGGCCGTGGCTACGGCCTCTTCGAAATCGTTTGCGCCGGACGCGCCGCCACTGTTGATCAAGCCGGCGCGGCCCATGTAGCAGTTGGCCACCTGGTAGCGGCAGAGGTCGATCGGGTGATCGCTCGTCAGGTCCGAGTAGATGCGCTTATCGAACTTGCCGTAGCTGGAACCGTCGGTGTTAAGAGCTTGGTAGCCGCCGTTATTCTCCGGAAGCTTCTGCTTGATGATATCCGCCTCGATGGTCACGCCGAGATGATTGGCCTGGCCGGTGAGGTC
>QHYF01000177.1 GCA_003224075.1 Acidobacteriota bacterium | reverse complement strand
CTTCATCCTTGTTGCGGCGCAGCACGCTAAAAAGAAAATTGACCGAGGCGTCCTGCTCGAATTTGATGCGCTCGCGGATGCTGTTGGAAGTATCCATCAGCATGCCGATGCGCAGGGGCAAATCGGTCTGCCTGCTGAAATAACGGATTTCCTGGGGCTTGCCTTCGTCGAAAATCTTGAAGTCGCCCTTGTCCAATTCTGGAACCAGCTTGTTCCGGCGGTTCAGCACGGTGAAGAGCACGTCCACCAGGTTGACAACCGTCTTGATCGTTTGATCGCTCTGTTGCGCGGGCTCCTGCTTCGGCGTCGCAGGCTGCACTGGGACACGGGATTGCGATTTGCTGTCCGTGGAGGGTTGCTGAGCCTTGTCGGCCAAAGGAATCAGCAACAGCGCGATCACCAAGGAAATGGAAGTAATTACCCGTGGCATTTGTACTGATTATAGGTACGCCGCCAGCGCAGCGTCAATTTGGCTCCGCGGTTCGCCCGCAGCGGCGCAAAGTTTTTCCAGGAATTTGTGTAGCTCACCGGGGAAAGCAGCTCGAACCTCGATCCAAGCGCCCGTTCGAGGCTGCGCGAAACCGAGCTTGGCCGCATGCAAAAAATTGCGCGCCAGCGGCGGCATCATGACTTTTCCGAGGCGCATCTGTTTCACCGCACCGTAAAGCGTGTCGCCGGCGACCGGATGCTTCAGCGCGGAGAAGTGCACGCGAATCTGGTGTGTGCGCCCGGTGTGGAGCTGGACTTCCAGCAACGTCGTGTTGCCGATAGTCGCGAGAACGCGCCAATCGGTGCGCGCTTCCCGGGGATTGGAAATCGCAGCGCCGCGCCAGGTTTTGCGCTGCGCCGCCATGCGCGTGCGGCGGACGGGATCGCGCCCGATGGCCAGCTCAATGCGGCCGGTTTTTTCCGCGAGACGGCCTTCCACCAGCGCGATGTAGGTTTTCTTGATGGCGCGCTGGCGGAACGTTTCGCTGAGCTTCGCGTGCGCCGCGTCGTTCTTGGCCACAAGGATCACACCGGAAGTCTCCTTGTCCAGGCGATGCACAATCCCAGGGCGTAGTGGATCTCCGGTTTGCGAAAGCGATTGTCCGCGGCCCAGGAGCGCGTTCACCAGCGTGCCGGATGTATTCCCCGCCCCAGCGTGAACGGTCATGCCCGCGGGCTTATTGATGGCGATGACGTCGTCGTCTTCGTAGAGGACATCGAGCGGAATCGTTTCAGCCTCGGCGCGGGGAGCCGGACGCGGCTGGGCACGCACAGTGACGAGCTCCCCGCCGTGAAGTTTTTGGGAAGACTTCGCCGGCTTGCCATTGACGAGGACCAGGCCGCCGTCGATCAGTTCTTGCACGCGAGAGCGCGAGAGTTCTGGGCAATGGGCGGCCACGAACCGGTCGAGCCGCGTCCCAGCGTCAGTCGCTACCGCCAGAAGTTCATGGTTCTCGGGTTGGGCTCCGCCCGGCACGAGCCGATTGTAGCAGCAGATTCTTCGCGCTAGCCGGGCGAAGAGTGTAGCAAGGTGGATGGGGGCCGGGTGCATCTCTTCAGGAAGGCGAGCTGCTCGCCTTCCGTCGGAAGCGTCGCCACAACTTCACCAGCGGTTCATCTTCGACCTCCGGGTTAGACGAACGTTGTCCTAAAGGTGCTTGGGGCTTTTCTGAGGGGGAAATATTACATCAAGAAGAATCAGAATAGCGCCAATGGTGATGGCGGAATCGGCGATGTTGAAAGCCGGCCACGGATTGAAAATGCGCCAAGGAAGGAACGGGAGCCAGACTTCGAAGAAGTCGGTGACGGCGCCGTGAATGATGCGATCGGTGAGGTTGCCGGTGGCTCCGCCGAGCAAAAGCGCGAGGCCCGCGGCAGTCAGCGGGCCACCGCCGTGGCTGGTGACAAGCAGCCAGGCGAGCACGCTGATGACCACGATGGAGCCGGCGATTAGGAGGATGCGCGTGCCAGCGGAAGCGGAATCGGACAAGACGCCGAAGGCAATGCCCGGATTGGTGCTGTGCACGAGATAAACGAAGTGATGAACGAGTTCGTGGCGCCAGTTTTCGGTGGTCTGCGTATCGAACCACGCTTTCGTCGCGCGATCGAGGACAACGACGGCGAGGGTGAGCCAGAGCCAGCGGAGGCGCGAAGGAATGGTCATGAAGCCTCCGAGAGAATCGAAGAGAGATTCCTCGACTCCGCCCCGGCAAAAACCGCCGGGACTCCGCTCGGAATGACAGTGCCGGGTTGGTGCGGCAGTTTAGTTGCGTAGTGCAGGCGCATTCTCGATTTCGGCGAGGGCTTCGCTGCAGCGCTCGCAGACCGTTGGGTAACGTGGATTTTCGCCGACGTGCGTGGAGTAGTTCCAGCAGCGCTCGCATTTCCTGCCGTTCGCGCGCTCGATCCGGAGCTCCAGGCCCGGCAACGTTTCACTGGGGACGGATGCCGCAATGGAGCGCGGCTCGACGGATACTTGCGAAACGATGAAAAGCGCGGGCAGCACGGATTGCTTTTCTTCGAGCAGCTTCTGCAAATCCGCCGCTTCAGCCGCGGCGTGCAGACGGACTTTCGCTTCGAGGCCGCCGCCGATAGTTTTCGCGGCGCGAGCTTGTTCGAGCGCTACGAGCACGGCGGAGCGAACTTGCGCGAGCCGTGCCCACTTTTCAGCGGCGTCCCCGGCGACTCCGCAAGCAAGCGAATCGGCCTCTGGAAACAGCGCCATGTGAACGCTTTCGGGCTTACCCTGCGCCTTTGGCAGATACCTCCAGATTTCTTCTGCGGTGAAAACGAGGATGGGCGCGATGAGGCGCACCAAGGCGCTGGTGATCTTCCACACCACGGTTTGCGCCGAACGGCGCGACTTGCTCTTGGGCGCCTTCGTGTACAGGCGATCTTTCAGCACGTCGAAATAAAAGGCGCTGAGATCCACGACGCAGTAATCGTGAATCGCGTGGTAAACGCGGTGGAATTCGTAGTTCGAATACCAATCGCGGCATTTCTTCACCAGTTCGGCGGTGCGGTCGAGCATCCAGCGGTCGATTTCCTCAAGCTGATCGTTCGCAAGCGCGTCGCGCGAGGGATCAAAGTCGTTCAGATTGCCAAGGGCAAAGCGAAAAGTGTTTCGAATCTTGCGATAGGCCTCGCTGAGCTGGGTCATCACGCGCTCGCTCATTTTCACGTCAGCCTGGTATTCGACCGAGGAGACCCAGAGGCGAAGCAGATCCGCACCCCAGCGTTCTGTAATCTCCGCAGGATAGAGAGCGTTACCGAGATGCTTCGACATCGGCATACCTTTTTCGTCCAGCGTCCAGCCGTGGGTAACCACGCCGCGATACGGCGCGGCATCGCGCACGCCCGTGGCAACCAGCAGCGAACTATGGAACCAGCCGCGATACTGGTCGGGGCCTTCGAGGTAAATATCCGCCGGCCACTCGTCGCCTTTCAGAACGGAAAGGTGCGAGGAGCCCGAATCAAACCACACGTCCAAGATGTCGTTTTCCTTGCGCCAGTTCGAGGCGCCGCAGGAGCATTTCGTGCCGGCGGGGAGCAATTCTTCCGGCGAATGTTTGTACCACGCGTCCGCGCCTTCTTTTTCGAACCACTTGACGACATTACGAAGCGCTTTGAAATCCTCGAGACGCTTGCCGCACGAATCGCAATAGAAAACAATGATGGGCACGCCCCAGAAACGCTGGCGCGAGACGCACCAGTCCGGGCGCTTTTCGATCATTTCGTACATGCGGTCTTCGCCCCAGGCGGGAAACCATTTCACTTGGTGAATCTCCTCGAGCGCTTCCTGCCGGAGCGTTTTTTGCCTTCCGTGCGCCGCCTGGTCCATCTTGATGAACCACTGCTCCGTGGCGCGAAAGATCACCGGGTTGTGGCAGCGCCAGCAGTGCGGGTAGCTATGCGTGTAGTTCGTGGCAGAAAGAAGAGCGCCGCGGCTTCGGAGAAGTTCCACGATGATCGGATTGGCGGTGAAGACGTCCTTGCCTTTGTACTCAGCGAGGCCCTCGAGATAAACACCCTTATCGTCGAGGGGAGCATAGATCTCGATCCCGTACTTCAACCCAGTGTTAAAGTCTTCGACTCCATGCCCAGGCGCGGTATGCACAATCCCGGTTCCTTGATCGAGCGTTACATAATCCGCTGTAACACCCTCGACGTACCAATTTGGCAAACCTGAGTCTTTGGGAATGAAGGCATGGTAGAAAGTAGCGCCCTCAAAATCAGAACCTTTAAACATCTTCAGAATCGACTTTTGCTTGAGATTGCACACGCTAAGAACGTTCTCTCGAAGCTGGTCAGCAATCAGATAAACGTCTCCGTTTTCAATTTCGACAGCCGAGTAGTCAAAATCGGGATGCAAAGCTAGTGCCATGCTATGTGGAAGCGTCCAAGGCGTTGTCGTCCAGATAATCGCGTAAACCTGCCTACTCTTAAGCTCCGGAGGAACGATTCCGCCGCCGATTGTCCTGCGACCCCCAACGGCTGTGACGATCGTGCCGACCTTGGACTCAAAAAGTTTGTAACGGACGTAGATCGAGGGGCTGGAGTGATCTTCATATTCGACTTCGGCCTCGGCCAGTGCAGTGCTGTCATAGATGCACCAATAGACCGGCTTGCGGCCGCGATAGACGTAACCCTTCTCCATGAAATCGAGAAACGCACTCGCGATGGTGGCCTCATAGTCGGGGCTCATCGTTAAATAGGGATCGTTCCACCGCCCGAAAATCCCGAGCCGCTTGAAATCTCTCTTGTGCTGCTCAACGTAGCGCGCGGCGAACTGCCGGCAGAGCTTTCGAAACTCCGCGGGCGGCACCTTCCCTTTTCCACCCAGCTCTTTTTCCACCTGCGTCTCAATCGGGAGCCCATGGCAATCCCATCCCGGCACGTACGGAGCGTAATGCCCCGCCATGCTCTTGGTCTTGACGACCAAATCCTTCAGGATTTTGTTGAGCCCCGTGCCCAGATGAATTTCCCCGGTGGGATACGGCGGTCCGTCATGCAACACAAAGAGCGGCTTACCTCGGCGAGTCTCCAGGATGCGCTGCCCCCATGCCAAGCTTCGAGTTGTTTTGGCTCGTTTTGCGGCAAGCTGGCCTTCATCGGAAAATCGGTTTTTGGCAAGTTGAGTGTCTTCTTCAGTTCGAGTGGTTCGGCCATGATCATGAGCGCTCGGAGATCCCCATTCTTTGCCTGCATGCCGTCCTTTGGTTCAGGTACACGGCGGGAAACATCGGAAAGCAGTGTAAGAACGTATGTTACAATGAATGGCTAGTGGTGTCAGCCGCTGGGGACGCGCAACCTTTCCGGGCCTGCGCGAATCCTATCGGTTTAGGGATACCGAGCGAAGGGAAGCTGCGTCTAAATGAAGCGGGCCGCGTGGCGGTCACCCAGATCGAGGAAAACGGTGCCAGATAATTTTATCAGTCTTTTGCCGCGTTCCGTAAAAAGGCCCAAAGTGCCGACCGCGGGCGCGGCGCCTCCGATTCCTGTCCCTGCCAGAGCGGTACCAAGATTCGGCCGGCCGGATATTCTCATCGCGGATAATTTCTGGTCAAACCTGAAGCAGTTCCTCACGGAGCGCCCCGTCAACGTGCGCGAGCGCAAAGATGCGCCCTTCACGCAAACGTCCTTCGGCTCGGGAATCGGCGGCAACCTCTGGGAGTTTTTCAAATCAGGGCCGTCGCCCAAGCGGCGGATAAACAGCAGGCTGGAAGTGGCGTGGGGCGCCAATTTCGGCGGGTTCGGCGGTCGCATCCGGGATTTTTTCTCACCACCGAGGCAGGCGCCATTGCCACCTGGAATTAAGCCGATAAAAGTGAAAGACATTTGGTCGAAGGATGAAAACTTCGGGACGAGCCAGGCGCTTGCGGTTTGTTTGCACGTTGCGGTGATTGCCCTGCTGACCGTTCCGATTTTCTGGAATGTGCTCCCATCTTCGACGGAAGCCAAAAACAAGCAGCTTGACCTCACGCCTCTGGACATCTCGCCTTACATTTCAAAGCTGCCTGCCGGCAATGACAAGGCCGGCGGCGGTGGCGGCGGTGGCGACCGCTCGAAGGAACCTCCGACAAAGGGACGCACCCCGAAATTCAAAATGACGCAGTGGACGCCGCCCATGGCGGTGCTCAAGAATCCGACTCCCAAGCTGCCTATGGACCCATCGCTCCTTGGTCCGCCGGATTTGAAAGTAGCAAACCCGCCCCTGACCAACATGGGTGATCCTCTGGCGGCCTCCGTGACTTATTCCGGCGGCCCTGGCGGCGGTGGCGGTATCGGGACGGGCGAAGCCGGCGGTATCGGGAGCGGCTCTGGCGGAGGCCTCGGCCCAGGCGAAGGCGGCGGCACCGGCGGCGGCGTCTTCCGCGCCGGTGTGAACGGAGTCGGCTCGCCCCAATGCATTTATTGCCCGCAGCCGGAATACTCCGACGAAGCGCGCAAGGCCAAATATCAAGGAACGGTGCTGCTCGACGTGACGGTCACAGCCGATGGGCGCGTGATCAACCCGGTCGTCATCAAGGGTCCCGGGCTTGGCCTGGAAGAAAAGGCCCTCTCGCAAGTGCGGAACTGGAAGATGCGGCCGGCGATTGGCCCGAGCGGGAAGCCCGTCAACTGCCGCGTGCAGATCGAAGTCACCTTCCACCTCTACTGATTCCTTTCATTACCGCGACGCTCTTCCGCAGCGGTAGTGTCTCTTCTCGATTTGATTGGCCGCGTGTCCGGGCAACCAATCTGATGGGCTCCGCTTCTGATCACGCATTCGCCGTTCGCCTCCACCCGGCATTCGGCCAAACTCGGAGGCGTGCGCGGAGGCCAGCCCATGCGCGATCCGCTTTCGCGGTCCTTCTCTTCCCTTCAGTCATCACAAGAATCCTGGCTCAACCGGGTGCGGGATAACTTTCATCAGCTCCTCATGCCCATACGGATTTCGCCTTCTTCCGCGAACGGCGCACCGTTTTACCTCCTGAAGCCCGATCCCTCTGCGCGGCGCGGGCGCGCACAAAGCTTCTCTTTATTGACACACG
>QHYF01000185.1 GCA_003224075.1 Acidobacteriota bacterium | reverse complement strand
GCCTGCGAAGAATGCAACGGCCAACCCTGCCAGCGCGACCGAATGAAAGACCGCAGCCTCCCCTAACATCACGGAGGCGACGCTCCAATACATGGGATTCCGCACAAGGCCATAGGTCCCTTCCACTACGAGTTTTTTCGGCGGGTCGATTGGCAGCGGCGTGCCTTTGCCGCGAAGCGCGAAGCCCCAAAAGGCGCACGCGAAGTAAAGTGCAATTCCTGCGGCGATGAGCACCCAGCCGGTCGCGCCCGCTCCGCGTAGATCCAGCCGCGTGCCGCGCGGCAGGAACCAGTACGGCATCATGATCGTCCAGAAACCCGGGACGAAAATTGTGAAAATCAGCGTTCGAAAGACGGGAGACATCAACAGGAGGGTACACCCGTTTGGCTATTCACGGTTGAGGTCACGAAGGCCATCGGGCAGCGCCACGTCAATGCGTCGCCCGGCAATATCAATCTTCCTGCAAATATCCATCGCCAGTGGAATCAGGATTTCTCCACCGGAAGTTTCCACTTCCAGGAGCGGCGTCCCAGAAATCTCTTCACCCGAAAATTGAACATCGCGCACGGTACCCAGCAGAGAAGGCGCTTCCGCAAGCGAGCACGGTGACGAGGAAACTGCCGGCGGCGCCATCGGAATTCCAAACACGGAGCACCCGATGAGGTCAGAGACAAAATACTGTCCCGCAGGCAGCGTGATTCGCTGTTCGATCGGGAGAAGCAGTTCAAGACCGCGAAGTTTCTCGGCTTCAGAAATGGAATGGAAGCCTTCGAAATGAAAAACCGCCTGCCCTCGGTGGTTTCGGCTCAGCCAGCAGGATTTCACAGGAACGCGGCGCGGCGCGCTCTCCGCGTCTGCTTCTCTGACAAAAACTTCGCGCAACTCGGTGAGCCGTTCCGGAAAATCGGTCAGAATTTCCGCGGCGACTTCGCCTTTGTTGCCGCGCGCGCGGAGAATACGCGCCATCAGAACCCAGCGTGCTGTTTCAGGACTCAAAGGTATGTGCTGCTGCAAAGCCGTCTGGGGAAAAATAAGTTCGTGCACCGCTCAATTCAAAGTATGACCGCAAAGCGATCAACGGAGAGCATAACCGCGAAGCGGTTAATCTTCGAGGATTTCCAGCGTGAACCGCTTGTGGAGCTTCATTCCCGCCGCCCCCAGCAGCGTTCGAATCGCTTTGGCTGTGCGCCCTTGCCTCCCGATGACCTTGCCCAGATCTTCCGGATGTACGCGCAACTCTAAAACCGTAACCTGCGAGCCCTCCACCGCCTTCAGCTGCACGTCGTCGGGATGGTCCACAAGGGCTCTGGCGATGGCTTCAACCAGCTCCTTCATCGAGCACCTCCACGCGCGAGCCACTTTCCTCTGGAACAGGCGAATTGTGTCCCCCTCTGGAGCCAGAAGGGGGACACGTAAGACTTAGCGGGCGGGGCTTGCAGTTAGGCGATCTTTTGCTGTCGCAGGAAGCTGCGCACGGTATCGCTGGGCTGGGCGCCCAGTCCCATCCAATACTTGATGCGATCCGCGTTGAGCTTGATCTCCGCGGGCTTTTTCAGCGGATCGTATGTGCCCACCGCCTCCTTCACGCGGCCGTCCCGCGGCCGGGTCCTCTCGATGACCACCACGCGGTAAAAGGGCTTCTTCTTCTTGCCAATCCTTGACAGTCGAATCGTCAGCACTAAATCAATCCTCCTAAACCTACCTATTGTAGCCTGCCCAGCCACCGCCCGGCAATCAAACTTCGCCGCGTGGGCCGGTTTGCCCTTGCAGCCAAATTGCCCGTCGCCTGAAACACCTCGCAATCCGTTCACCGCTGCGGCGAAGACAAAGAGAACGTCTGCTTTACCTTGATTAATTTCCTTGAGACGTACTTTCACAGCTCCACGCAATGACTTGCCCTCTCAAGGCCTCTACGTGGATCACGCCCGCATCCGGCGGTAAATCCGCCAATCGGCTCAGGCGCGCGGAATCGCTGGAAAGTATCTCTCTTCCAAAATCATTCGATGGTGCATCTGATGGCCCGCAGTAATAAAAGCCAGGGCGCGGACTGTTACTTCTTTTTGATCGGCCATACCGCGCCGCGTCCAGGCTTCATCGTTGAAGGAACGGAACAAAGCTATGCTTGCGCTGCGCACGGCCCCAAATTCCTCAGCAAGAACCGCAAGCGTCCGCTCGCTAAACGCTCCGCTCCGCACGTAGTCATTTTGTTCGAAGCCGGGAAGCGGCGTTTGATCGCCGCGCGCGAAACGCAATGCCCGGTAGGTAAAAATCCGCTCGGTATCCGTGATGTGCCCGAGAACTTCCTTCACCGTCCATTTTCCCGCGGCATACCGGAAACTCCCGTCCCGTTCGCTTCGCCCGGAGAACAACTGCAGCATTTGCAATCGCTGGGACTCGAGAACGCTCAGGATATCGGAGCCCGGAACTCTCGATATGTAATTCGCGTAGTACTCGGCGTATTCCGTCCGCTGGGGTCTGTTCATCGACTGTCCTCTCTTCTTGAGCCGGAATTATACCGCTCCGCGGAATTCAAACGCACGTCGAACTCAGCAATCCTCACGCCGAGGCCTGCCGCACAGAACTCCGGTCCTCCACGAGCGAGGATAAATTCCTTTTGCTTGCAAGCGAATCTCTGCTTTTTGTTTTGCGCACCTTCATGCAAGATAACGCCTGCCTATGAGGACATCCGATCGCGGGGCCATGCGCGTGGCTTTCCAAGGCGAGCCCGGTGCCTTCAGCGAAGCGGCCGCAATTCAACTTCTCGGCGATGCCATCACAACGGTGCCGCGCGCTACGTTTGACGCAGCTTTCCGCGCCATCGAAGAAGGTGCCGCCGACGCATTGCTCGTTCCTGTCGAAAATACCCTCGCTGGCTCCGTCGTGCGCGTTTACGATCTTCTGCTCGAAAGCGATCTCGGCATCGTCGCCGAAACCATCCTCCCCATCGAGCACCATCTGATCGCCTGCCCCGGGGCAACGCTGGAGAACATTCGTTCCGTAGCTTCCCATCCCATGGCCCTGGCGCAATGCGAGCGCTTCTTCTCCTCCCATTCAGGATTGAAACGCGTGCCTGCGGAAGACACCGCCGGCAGCGTCCGCGAAGTGCTGTCGCGCGGAGATAAATCTTGCGCCGCCATCGCCGGGCGCCGCGCGGCAGTGCATTACCATGGAGTGATTCTTGCCGAGAACCTCCAGGACAACGCCGAAAATTTCACCCGCTTCGTTCTCTTGCTCCCAGAAGAGGAAGCCGCAGCGTGGGTCTCCCCCGAGGCCCGCAAAACCTCCCTCGCCATGCGTCTCGCCCACCGCCCCGGGGCGCTCCTCGCCTCCCTCGAACCTTTCGCCAAACACGGGGTCAATCTCTTGAAGATCGAGAGCCGGCCCATTCACGGCCGGCCCTGGGAGTATCAATTTTTCATCGACGTCGAGGCTGGCGATGTCGCTTGGCTCGACCGCGCCCTCGCCGAAGTCCGCCAGGCCACCAGCGAACTCCGAGTCCTCGGCCGCTATATCGCCGCTTCTCGTTAACCGCGGCGGCCTCGTACCTCGCCCCGAAAGTAAGAAGGCCGGCGACGCCGGCCCTCTTCATCTTTTACTTCCTTTGCCTCATCTCTAGCAATAGCTGCACTCGGCGTCACCCATTCCGCCGGCACGGCTAATGTCGTCCTTCATTCGACGCAGACGTCGCCCCAGCCGCTCGGCCATCTGGTGTCGTGCGCGCCACAGTCGCGCCTTCAGCGTATTCTCGGTGACTCCGAGCTTCTTAGCCGCCTCACCTGTCGAATAGCCCTGCACTTCGCGCAAAAGGAAGGCCGTGCGCAACAGCGGCGAAAGCTCGCCGAGGTTCTCGCTGATCATCTCTCGCAGTTCCGTGCCAGCAAAAACCTGCTCCGGATTCGGCGCGTCATCCGCGAACCGTTCCGACGCGGGCAATTCGTCCTCGCGCGGCGCTTCGTCCAGCGAAAACGCCGGGCGCGCCTTCGCGCTCCGCCGCCGCATCAGCGCCGCGTTGATCACGATGCGCGTCAGCCAGGTCGAAAACTGCGACCGCCCCTCGAACCTCTTCAGGTTCCGATAGGCCGAGAGCAGTCCGTCCTGCAGCGCGTCTTCCGCGTCCTCCGTGTTCCCCAGCACACGCAGCGCGGTCTGAAACAACGGCCGCTGATACCGGCGGAAGAGGGTTTCTACCGCCTGGTGGTCCCCTTGCTGTCCGGCGCGGATCAACTTCTCTTCATTCAGTTGCGTTCCCACTGCCAATTGCGTTGCCATAATTGCCCCCCCAATTTACGTTTGTAAACTCGTAGCTGGGCCCCGAAACTTTTCCTCCTCAGTGCACCGGCACATCGCCCTTCTTCCCCCGGGGCGGTTTCCTCATCAGCGCCAAAATCGGTATCACCGCGAAAAACACGACGCCGAGCATCTTGAAATTGTCCACAAACGCCAGCATCACCGCCTGCCGCTGAATCGTGTTGTAAATCATCCCGTGCGCCTGCGCGCCGGCGTGCGCCAGCGTTGAGCCCGCCGCAACCAGCTTGATCTGTGTCCCGTTCAGCATGTTGTGATACGCCGCGCTGAATTCGTTCACGTGCTCCATCAGCCGCGACTGGTGAAACTGCGCGCGCCGGTCCAGCATCGTCGTCACCGTGGCAATCCCGACGCTCGCCCCGATATTCCGCGCCAGGTTGATGATCCCCGTGCCCATGTTGCTCTTTTCCCTCGGCACGTAGGCGAACGCCGCCACGTTGATGGGAATAAACAAGAACGCCAGCCCGAAGCTTTGCAGCATGCGCGCGCGCACCGCGTGTCCGTAATCCAATCCCAGGTTCCAGCCCGCCATCACGAACAGCGCCGACGCCGAGACGATG
>QHYF01000184.1 GCA_003224075.1 Acidobacteriota bacterium | reverse complement strand
GCAAAATCCGCCGTCGTTTCATCCAGCACGCCAGGCGTGTTCGTCGCCGCGACCCCGCGCTTCGTACACGCCGCCACGTCAATATTGTCGAACCCCACGGCCACGTTTGCCGCAATCCGCAGCTTTGGCGCGGCCTGCAGCAACTCCTCATTTACTTTCTCCGTCAGCAAACAGACCAGCCCGTCCTTGTCCTTCACACGTCGCAACACTTCCTCCCTCGGCGGACGTTCGGGTTTTGTCCAGAATTCCACTTCGCAGCTTTTTTGGAGGATTTTCCTCGCTGCATCGAACAAGCTATGCGTCGCAAGCACTTTCGGCTTGGCCATCTCGCCCTCGTGACAATTTTTGAAAAATTACACTAACACACCCTCGTACTCCCGGCATAACTTGGCGTTGCACACTCCCCAGAAGTCTCACTATAGTGCCAGTAGCGCGAATTCCGCGCACCCTATGATCTCTGGCCTTGTTCGGGATTTCGAAAGACTCCTCGGCTCATCCTCCGTTCTTTATCAGCCGGAAGATCTGCTCCTCTATGAATATGACGGCTCCGTGGAAAAGGGCCGTCCCGACGTGGTCGTTTTCCCAACCACCACGGAACACGTCTCCCGCATCGTCCAACTCGCCGCCCAACACGATCTGCCCGTTGTCGGCCGGGGCGCCGGTACGGGCCTTTCCGGCGGCGCGCTCGCCCGCACCGGCGGCGTGATGATGGTTTTCGCGCGCATGAATCGCATTCTCGAAGTTGACGCCGAGAATCATCGCGCCATAGTTCAACCCGGCGTCGTGAATCATGACCTCACGCTCGCCGCCGAGCCTCACGGCCTGTACTTCGCTCCCGATCCTTCCAGTTGGAAATCCTGCACCATCGGCGGCAACGTTGCCGAAAACGCCGGCGGCCCGCACACACTCGCTTACGGCGTCACCGCCAATCACGTCGCCGCTCTCGAGCTTGTCCTTCCCAGCGGCGAGATTGTCCGCATCGGCAGCAAGCATGGCGATGCGCCCGGTTACGACCTCACTGGTCTCATCGTCGGCTCAGAAGGCACACTCGCTCTCGTCACGGAAATCACCGTGAAGCTCTCCCGCAAGCCCGAAGCCGTGAAAACGCTTCTTGCCATCTTCGACGCCGTGGATGACGCGGCGGACACCGTCGTTGACATCACCGCCCGCGCCATCACTCCCGCCGCCTGCGAAATGCTCGATGGGTGGACCCTTCGCGCCGTCGAAGACTACATCCACGCCGGATTCCCTATGGACAGCGCCGCCGTCCTTCTTATCGAGGTGGAAGGCCTCACTGAATCTGTCACAGCGCAAGCCTCCGCCGTCACTGAAGTTTGCAACGTGCATCGCGCCCGCGAAGTTCGTGTCGCCCGCGACTCTGCCGAACGCGAACTCCTCTGGAAAGGCCGCAAAAACGCCTTCGGCGCGCTCGGCCGCCTTGCCCCCAGCAATTACGTTCTCGACGGCGTTATTCCTCGTTCGAAACTTCCTCAAGCGCTTCGCCGCATCCAGCAAATCGGCCAGCAATACGGCTTTCGAATCGGCAATATTTTTCACGCCGGCGACGGCAACCTGCACCCCATCGTCCTCTACGATCCCCGGGATGCCGCGCAATTCGAACGCGCCCTCGAAGCCTCCGCCGAAATCATCCGCTATTGCGTGGAAATTGGCGGAGCGCTCACCGGCGAGCACGGCGTCGGCATGGAAAAGAGCGAGCTCATGCCGCTTCTTTTCTCCGACGCCGACTTTGATCTCATGCGCCGCGTCCATGATGTCTTCAATCCCGATTCCTCACTCAACCCCGGCAAGATTTTCCCTCTCAGCAAGGGCTGCGGAGAAATTCGCGTCCGCAAACCGCCCGCGCATGCTGCGAGCACCAAGTGAGTCTCCTATTCACGGCGCTGTTCGTCGCTCTTACGCGTTTTTCTATTCTTCTCTGTGCCCTCTGCGTCTCTGCGTTTAATTCCTTTTTCCACTCTGTGACCTCTGTGTTCTCCGCGCACTCTGTGTTAATCCCTTCTTTTCCTTTCAACTTTCAACTTTCAACTGTCGACCGCTCCATCCGGTCCAATGACTAAGACATCTACCAATCTCGCCGCGCGCCTCGAATCTCTCATCGGCGCCTCCCACGTCGCCGCCGGCCCATCCGTATGCGCGGATTACGCAGTCGACGCAGTTCTTCATTCCGCCGTCGCAAAGCCCGCCTCCGCCGAAGAAGTCGCCGCAATCGTCCGCTTCGCCGCGCTCGAAAAACTCGCCATCGTCCCGTGCGGCAATCGCACCAAACTCCGCATCGGCATGCCTCCCTCCCGCTACGACCTCGCCCTCGACATGACCGGCCTCAGCCAGATCGCCCACTACGACCCCGGCGATCTCACCCTAAGCGTGGATGCAGGCTTTCCCATCGCGAAATTGAACGCGCTTCTCTTCGAGCATAAACAATTCCTTCCCCTCCTCGTGCCCTGGTATTCCCGGAGCACCATCGGTGGCACCATCGCTTCCGGCATTGACTCGCCGCTTCGCCAGTTCTACGGCACCGCCCGCGACTTTCTCCTCGGCGCCGAATTCGTTGATGGCGCTGGCAAACTTTGCAAAAGCGGCGGCCGCGTCGTCAAAAACGTCACCGGCTACGACCTCCACAAACTCCTCATCGGCTCGCTCGGCACCCTCGCGGTCGTCACTCGTCTCAACCTCCGCACGTTTCCTGCGCCGCCTGCCAGCCGCGGCTTCGTGGCCTCATTCCCCACGCAGGAAGGCGCGCTGACGCTTCGCAGCGCCATCGCCGCATCGCCCCTTAGTCCGCTAACTTTGGATATCCTCAGCCCCGGTCTCGCGCACGTCTTCGCCACACGCACTCCCGCCACTCCGGAAGTCGCGGTTTTCTCGGATGAAAATCGCGGCGCGCATCAGTTTTCGCTCCCTCCCGTCGGCGACTGGTTCCGTCCGCGCGAATGGCAATTGTGCGCCGCCTTTGACGGCACTCCAGAAGTTCTCGAACGCTACGCTCGCGACCTCACCCGTCTCGCTGAGCAAGCCCGCGCCACCTCGACCGCCATCCTGGACGACTCCACTCGCCCTTCTGTCTGGGGCCGCCTCCGCGAAAGTCTTTCCATGCTTCTCGAAGCCTCTCCCGCCACAGTGATCTTCAAGCTCAGCGTCCTCCCCGCGCAGCACGCCGCTCTTTTCGCAAAGTTGCAGGAAATCGCCGAACGCGCCGGCCTCACGCACGGCCTCGTAGCCCGCGCCGGCGGCACGCTCTATTTCGCTCTGCTCCCTGCTACCGCAGACGACGATACAATCGGCCGCCTTGCCCAAGCCGCAATCCAAATCTTCGAGTGCGCCTCGTCCGTCAAAGGCCACGCGATGCTGCTCTTCGCCCCGCTTTCCCTGAAACACGCTTTTTATGTCCCGGATGCTTCTTCCGGGCAGCACCTCAACATCTGGGGGCCACGCCGGCCGGACTTCGCTCTCATGCACCGTCTCAAATCCGCCTTCGACCCACACAACATCCTCGCCCCCTCCCGCTTGATCGAAATCCCCATTTCCTCTCCGGCCACCCCGTGACTGCGACTCCTGCCCGTTCGGTCAGGTACTTGTTCCGCAACCGCGGCTCCGTCGTGTCATGTTTTCAAACATGCGTTCTCCCTAAACTTGGGGTGCGGCAGTTCAGGAGAACCCATGTCTTCCCCCATATACCGAAACCTTGGAGTCCTTCTTCTTGTGTCCGTTTTTGTCACGAACTTCTCTCACGCTCAAGAGAAGAAGCCGCCCCTCACCAGCCGCATCTTGCTTGCTCTCGTGGCGGGCAACGCGCTCAGCGAAAACGTGGCTCACGAAATCTCCTCGCGCGGTTTGGCATTTCGTGCCACGGACCAATTGCGCGCTCAACTCACCGCAACCGGCGCTGACGCCCGAGTTCTAGCAGCCCTCGCCAAAGCAGCCAGCGTCAATCTGCCCGACGCGGAAAATAAGGAATCCTCCGAACTTCTTCAACACCTCTCTGTGGCCGGAAAACTGATGCGCAGCAATCAGTATAAGGAAGCGGCCGAAGAGCTGAATGCCGCTCTTCAATCTGGTGGCGGTCCGGAAACGGGCTTTGTCATGGGTGAACTCCTCCGCCGCCGGGAACAATGGGTCATGGCTGTTTCCGTATATAAGGAAGTCCTCGAAAAAGATCCCGGCTACCCTGAAGTTCACACCAAGCTCAGTTACCTGCTGTATCGCCTAGGAGACTCTGAGGGATCCCTGCGGGAAGCCAAAGCGGCCCTGGCTCTCACTCCGAATAACGCGGAAGCCCACAAGAACGCCGGGCTGGCCTATCAAATCATGCGGAAATTCGACGCCTGTTCCTTGGAATTCAAGGAAGCGCTCCGCATCAAGCCTGACTATGAGTCGGTCCATTTTGATTTTGGCATTCTCTTGTATTACAAGGGCGATCTGGAGGGCTCCATTGCAGAATACAAGAAGGCCCTCGCGCTCAGCCCAAATGATGTGGACGCGCACACCAATCTGGGGCTCTCGTTCCGGGAAAAGGGCGATTTACCTTCCGCCATTCGCGAGTATCGCGAAGCCAAGCGTTTGGACCCAAAGAATTTCGAAGCGCGCAAGGGTTTGGGGTCCGCTCTCGCCGCTGCCAATCTCAACGCCGAAGCTGTCGCCGAATTCCGCGAGTTGGAAGCCATCGCGCCGGATTCTGAGGTTTGCCACATTTGCTTGGGAGGCGCGCTCCATCGTACTTGGGACTTCGAGGGCGCGGCGAACGAGTATCGCAAAGCCGCCGAACTGGATCCTTCCGATCCGGAACCTCACAATCGTCTTGGCGCTGTCCGCGAAAGCCAGAAAAACTATGATGCCGCTTTGGAGGAGTATCGCCTCGCCCTGCAGTTGGATGAGAATTCCGACGAGGCCCACAGAAACGCCGGGCGCGCTTTGATTGCCAAAAAAGATTTTCCACACGCTTTGATCGAACTAAAACGCGCCGAGGACCTCAAGCCCAGCGACTCGCTCACCCACGACCTCTACGGCCAGGCGTTGCTCGCTTCAGGTGATACGGATTCCGCCATTGGCGAATTCCGCCAGGCTTTCTCGCTTGAGCCCCAGAATCTGACTCTCCAGTTGGAACTGGCCGATGCACTCGAGAAAAAGGGCGATTGGATCGCCGCTCTTGACCAGTACCACAAGGCTGCGCTCACCCGCGCCAGTCTCGATTACCGCAACCGAGTCGAGCTCGCCAATGCCCGTAATCCCCAAACAGAGTACGAAGCTGCCAAAGCGCGCTTCGGCCAGCACGTCGCCGCCTTGAGGGCCTCTGGCAAATCCTCCGAGGCTGCCGCACTGGAAGCGCGCTTGCGCACAGCGAGCGCGGCGCCGAATCTTTCCATGAAGTTGGACGAGGCCATGCAAGCCGGTGCGGCGGCCGCCGCTCAGCGGCGCTTTGATATTTCGCGCATCAAGTACAAGGAGGCAGTCCAGCTTGCCGAGCAAACTCAGCCGCATGACTCGCGCCTCGTTACCGCCCTCGACCAGCTCGGGAACCAGTACATGGGAGAGGACTTTGCCGCCGCCGATGCGGCGTACTCCCGCGAGCTCAAGGTTGTCCAGGAGCTTTACGGCCCCCTTTCTCCCATGATTTCCATGCCACTCCAATCCCTCGGCACCAGCGCCCTTATGCGCCACGATTATCCCGCCGCCCAGAAGCTTTATACGCAAGCGGTTGAGGTAAATGAAAAGGCCTTTGGCGAATCCAGTGACAAAGTCGCGGACAGCCTGCGTATCCTCTCTCGCATCTATTTCGTGCAGAAACAGTTTGACCAGGCTGAACCCATCCTCCTCCGCGCCGTCAAAATCGACGAGTCCCTCTTCGGCCGCGATGGCAGCGGCATCCTCCTCCCCCTCGCCGCTCTCTGCAGCGTTTACGATAACTGGGGCAAGCCGGATAAATCAGAGCCGTGCGACCGCCAACTCCTCGCCGTTCTGGGAAAGCAGTTCGGCGAAAGCAGCCTTCAGATTGTGCCCATCCTGAAGAGCCAAGCCCAGGCGCTTCGTAGCCTCGGCCGCGCCCAGGAAGCCGCCGCCGTCGACCAGCGCGTCAAGTCCATCCAGGCCTCCGCCATGAACCAAAACTGATGGCACGCCTCCTAATTTGGCGTATTGTCGTTCAACTCGACCGTGCGATCATCTGGTATGTGTCTACAATCCATAAAGACTTGTGCCGCGAGTCTCTTCCTGGTTGCTTGCATTCAGGTGGTTGGTGCTGCACCACGCCCTGAGCGATGTGAGTATCCACCAGGCCTTCGCGACGAAATCTCCAAAAAATACCCCGGCACCCGCCTCGTTAGTTTGGTAGATCTTGAGGAATATAATAGAAAGCTGTACCAAAAGGACCACGGCACGCGATGCCCCGGTCTGGTCAGGGTTAATTTCTACGGCGATGGAAAGCCAACGTACGCCCTTGTCTTGATTGCGGGAGAGAACCCGAAGCGCAAAGCGGAACTGATTGTGGCACGCCAGGTTGCCGGGGGCTGGGAGATTCGCTCATTAGAAACCTCGGACGGCACGCCAGTGGTCTGGCGCGAAGGTCCCGGAAAATATGACGACATTTATGGCGAAAAGAAGATTCGCGCTAAAAATTCTGTGATCGTCCTTTGCTGGTATGGGTCATCGGCAATTGTTTACGCTTGGACAGGCAAAGAGGTGGAAAAGGTCTGGCTTTCGGATTAGCTGCATTCCTTACAGCTCGGTATTAGGCGTCGGGAGTTTGTTCGTAGGCGTCCCATCCTTAATCTAGAATTTGGCGGGCACCAAATTTTTCCCGCCGCCAATTTGCAGAAGCACTCCGCTATCCCGCAGCAAACACAACACTTACAAATTTCAATTGACAGAGACCGTAATCATGTGGTAATATGTTCTTTGATACGTAGCCGCGAATCCGGCCATTCTCCCCTTCATTCGCGCCATTGCCCTGCTCGTGCGTTTTCCTTTACATCCTTTACTTCCTTTGCTTCCTTAACCTCCTCTAAGCCCTTTAGAATCCGCACTTCCGAGACCCCCCTCCCGCAACTCCTTTATAATCCGCACTTACAAGCACCCCTCGGATCTGCGGGAAACAAAGGACTTATAACCCCTTTAGAATCCGCACTTACGAAAAATTCATTCTCCCGTAACCTCTTTAGAATCCGCACTTACAAAAAGGTGGGGGGTGGGGCCATGCTTCCTTCTCCGGAACTCGCCACTCACCACTCGTTACTCACAACCGGATTCAAGTTCTTTATTTTCACACTCTTCCAGACTCTTTTGCACCCGTCAAAAACTCAACTCTTTTGTTTTCATGCAATTCCGCACTCTTTGCCAGAAACACCCGGGGGTGGGGGCGGGGGACGTTTTGTTGGCCTCGCCGCGACGAACCGCATCTGTAGCTCCCCCTTTCAGGGGTGAGGCCTCTCCGTCGCAGGTGGTGCGCGTCACCACTCACCAGCTACAAATCACCACCCACGTCGCGCTTCCGAACCGCCCCCGTCGGCCTTATCATCGTTCCCGCACGCCGAGCCCAGCCATGTCCCCGCCGCCCATCCCCGGCCTCAACCCCGTCTACGAGGACTACGCCCGCTGCATCCACTGCGGTCTGTGCCTCAACGCCTGCCCCACCTACCGCCTCTGGAATCTGGAAGCGGACTCCCCGCGCGGCCGCATCCGCCAGATGATACATGTCGAGCAAGGCGAGCTGCCCGTCACCGGCTCCTTTGTCGATCACATCGACAAATGCCTGGACTGCCGCGCCTGCGAAACCGCCTGCCCCTCTGGCGTCGAGTACGGCAAACTCGTCGAGCACGCCCGCGCGCGCATCGAGCGCGAATATCCCCGCTCCTGGATCGCTCGCGTCACGCGCGATTTCGTTTTCCGCATTTTGCTCCCCAGTCCGCTTCACCTCGCGGACGCCGCCCGCCTGCTGCGTCTGTATCAGCGTTCCGGCTTGCAGGCCATTGCCCGCGGCATCGGCGTCCTGAAGCTCCTGGGGATCGCCGAACGCGAACGTTTGCTGCCGCGCATCGACGACGACTTTTTTTTCAGTCGCTTCGGTCAGACCTTCCCCGCCGCCGGTCCGCGCCGCGCTCGCGTCGCTTTTTTTGCCGGATGCGTTGCCAACGTCACGTTCTCTCAACTGAACGAAGCCACCGTCCGCGTCCTTACCGCCAATGGTTGCGAAGTCGTCGTGCCCGACGGGCAACTTTGCTGCGGCGCTCTTGCCGCGCACGCGGGCGTCCGCGACGTCGCACGCGGCCTTGCCCGCAACAATCTGTCAGTTTTCCTTCGCGAGAATTTT